>CAWIVQ010000001.1:0-130656 GCA_963839575.1 uncultured Actinomycetes bacterium
GCGGCGGCACGGGCGAGTGAAACGTAACCTCGGCCGACAAGGGCATCTACTGCAGCACTCGCGCCCCCAGGAATGCAAACGTTTTGAGAATGATAGACCCTCGGACAGCCATAGGACAACAGCGATTTGTGGCCTGAGCTACCCCGGCTGGTCTCATCCGCCCCTGCACGTCCCCCTGTGAAGTCTGGCGACGAGGCATCGCCTTCAATTGGCGGATTTTTGTACTCAACACTCGCTGCATTAGTTCTTGGCTTGCTGGTGAACGCGGTGCGAGGCGTAGTTGTTGATAAGCTGCTATATTCAAGTTGGTTTCATCGGACTATTGTCCAAAGGCTAGACGACCGGGCAGCCCCGCTGCATCGTACCACTTTGGATTATTCAAAATTGAAGACACCCGAAACTTTAGCTGCTTACCAGGGCTTGGTCGACAACATCTACCGCTACTATCAGTACTACGCGAACTCACTGGTGGCCGTGGTTGTTGCTTTTGCCTACTATTTCTTGAATGGCCATCAGCGACCAAACTGGTGGTGGGTCGCAATTGCTGGCATTGTGGCTCAACCCTACTTTGCGTGGCTCGCAATGAACTTAAAAGCTTCAACGATCAACTGATAACATCATGAGCTAACAGGGAAGGATGAATGAGATGAACGGTTGGCCAACCAAGAGCAAAAGGACAACACGAGCCAAGCGCAAGGCCTGGACCAAAGAGGATGTGGCCGTGCTCAAGACGAAGTCCCGGCAAAAAACTCCGGTCGTGCAGATCGCGCGTCAACTTAAGCGGTCAACAGGAGCCGTCCGGCAAAAAGCGCTTTCGTTGGGGCTGCCGATTGGGCATCGGCGGTGAATATTGAGCGCGTGGTAGAACAACAACGGGGGTGCTCCTACCCACGCCCCGAATCCCACATTACAAAGCGTGCACTTAAAGATGCCGCCCGAAACAATGTTTCGGTTCCTTTTCAGATCAATTTCAAGCATCCCCTACAGCAGCTCGGGCGTTTAACCACTACTGCACCGGTTGGTCCTTGAAGTGGCAAATGGGGTCCTTGGGAAAGGCCTCGCAGTAGCGCTGCGCCTCAGCGATGATGGCCTGCTTCCATTCCTGCTGCGACGGAGACGGAGACGCTGCGGCGGGCGGCGGAGGTGCTGCCTGCGAGTACGCGGGACCAGGCGGCGGCACGGGCGCCGGGTGGCACCATGCGGGCCATGCTCGGCGGCGTCATGGCGCGGCTGAGCGCGTAGGTCACTTCGCAGCTGGGCTGACCCTTCACAAAAAGGGCCTTTCAACGGTAACCAGGCCCCGCTGCGCTCGCTATCGGCGGTCGCGCGATATACCGGCATTCTGTGACATGCGTCACAGCAGCCCGCCGGCCCAGGCGTACTTGAGCCTGACCCAATGATGGGGGGTTCGATGAGCGCGGCATTCTTCCTTCGGTATTGGAGCCGGCGGTTTTACCAAGCTCGCCAAGCCAGTGCGCAACGCACGATTGAGCAACATCGCCATATGCTCCACCGCCGCAATCTCTCGCAGTAATTTCCACGGGGGGCGTTAGCGCCGCCTGGCCTCGGTCGGCGCTACGCCGCAGGCGGCCGACGCGCGGGACTTACGTATGCCGCCTGTACGGACGGCGGGGACGTGGGAAACTCCCCCGCCGTCCGCCGTTTTTGTCCGGGACCGCGAAAAGGAAAGGGCGCAACCGGCCACGGTCACGCCCTGAGAAGGGTCCGGCCAAGCACGGGGGGCTGGGGGGCTTTGGGAATGGCCGGACTGGCGGATGAACGCCAAGCATCGCTGCAGGTTCCCGCGACATCCAGCCGCGCCGGCGGATTGGTGAGCGCCGTCCCGGACTGGGGCAATTAGCGCCTTGAGCAGGGCGGCCCGTGCATTTTTTGGATGGGGGGGACACCGGCCCCAGCTGTAGCCCAGGTCGTAGCCCCAACCGCTGCTGTCCTTGGAGGTATTAGGTGCCTGCTAAATAAGCTAATGATTTGCCTTAAAAATTTGGCTCCCCGGGCCGGATTCGAACCAGCGACCAACCGGTTAACAGCCGGCTCGTCCTGCGTCCGCAAGCGATCAGGTGTGTGTCAGTCCACCCGTCCAGCCACTAGGAGGCTAGGTATGCTCGAACACCTCCTAATCCAGTTACCTAAGTGTAACCTTATGGTTTTTGACCGGCATATTTATAACGTTCCTATCAGGCCAGCCCCCCTGGGGGGGGTACCCCTGTCCAATAGGGGTGGGGGGCCGGTGGGGGGCTTCGCGCGATTTTTGGGCGTGAGCACAGTCGGGCCCGCGCCACAGCGTCACCGACTCCACCCTTGCTCTGCTTCCATATTGCTTCCAGCATCAGGATGCCCGATGGCCGCCGGCAACCGCCACCTCGGCTACAAGAACGCGCTCAACGAGATCGAAGAACGGTCGCCCGGCACGAAAGCCGCCTTCGTCTTCGGCTTCCTCGAGCGCGGACACGACCGGTTCATGGACCAAGTCGACGACGCCCGCGAGGACCTGCGGCCGTGCTCGATATGCGCCGCGCCGACACCGGGCGACGTGTCCGCGTTCTGCCGCATGCGCGCCCGGGCCGTCGGAGCACCCATCGCGGTACGGAGCGCGTCATGATCAGGATGTTCGCGCCCGACGAGCGGGTACTGCTCGTCGACAACCGCCGCCGCCGCCATCTCGTCGTGCTGGCCACCGGCGGCCAGTTCCACACGCACGCCGGGATCATCGCGCACGACGACATCATCGGGCGTCCCGACGGCGTCACGGTTCGCACGACCCGCGGCGCGCGCCTCACGGCGCTGCGACCGACGCTCGCCGAGTACATCCTCGAGATGCCCCGCGGCGCGCAGGTCATCTATCCGAAGGACATCGGGCCCATCCTCATCCTCGCCGACATCTTCCCCGGCGCACGCATCTTGGAATCGGGCGTCGGATCGGGCGCGCTCTCGACCGCGCTCCTCCGCGCGATCGGGCCCACGGGATCGATCGTCGGGTACGAGATCCGCGACGACTTCGCCAAGCGCGCGCTCGAGAACGTCCACGGATTCCTCGGTCCCGACGTCCCGCTCGACGTCCAGGTGCGCGACGTCTACGAAGGGATCGACGAACGCGAGCTCGACCGCGTCGTCCTCGACCTCCCCGAACCCTGGCGGGTCGTGAAGCACGCGGCGGAGGCGCTCGTACCCGGCGGCATCTTGCTCGCGTACCTCCCGACGATCCTGCAGGTCGGCCGCCTGAAAGAAGAGCTCGTCTCGTCGCCGTTCTCGATGATCGAGTCGCTCGAGGTCATGCAGCGCGGCTGGCACGTGGAAGGCCAATCGATCCGCCCCGATCACCGGATGGTCGCGCACACGGGCTTCCTCACCGTCGCCCGGCGCCTGGCCGACGAACCGCAACCGGGTTCCGGGGGCGAATGAACGCACTCGATCTCGCAATCGTCGCAGCAGCGATCGGTGCCGGATTGGGTGGCTGGCGACTCGGGCTCGTCGCTCGTGTCTTTGCGTGGGCGGGAGTGTTCACCGGGCTCGCGATCGGGATGAACTTCGTACCCAAGGTGGTCACCGGCCTCGGCGGGCACAGCGCCGACGATCGCATCGGCGTCGCACTCGTGTTCCTCGTACTGGTCGGCTCGATCGGCCAGGCCGTCGGGCTCGTGATCGGGCTGCTGGTGCACCGCGTGTTCCCGATCGCCCACCCGTTGCCGATCTGGGACCGCATCGCGGGCGCGGCGGCGGGAACGCTCGGCCTGTTGGCCCTGACCTGGTTGGTCATCCCGTCGCTCGCCACCGCACAGGGCTGGCCGAGTCGCCTGACACGCGGGTCGTGGCTGGTGGCGACGATCCAACGCATCGCGCCTGCGCAACCGTCACAGTCAGCGGCGTGGGGCCTCGCGATATCCGACGCGCCCTACCCGTCGGCACTGAACCCGCTCGACACGCCACCCGATCCGGGCACGGTGCCCACCGCGAAGCTGGCGCCCTCGATCGACGCGAGGGTCCGCCGTTCGATCGTCAAGGTGAGCGGGGGCGCATGCAACCAGATCCAAGACGGCAGCGGCTGGGTCGCGGCGCCCGGGGTCGTCGTGACCAACGCGCACGTCGTCGCGGGGGAGCGCGCGACCAAGGTGATCGATGCCACCGGCGCGTCGTTCGCCGCGGTCGTCATCGACTTCGACCCGGTGCGCGATCTCGCGGTGCTGTCGGTCCCGAACCTGACGGCGCCCGCGCTGACACTCGCCACGGGCACGGCCGGAGACGACGGCGCGGTCTACGGGCACCCCGGAGGCGGCGTGCTGACGGCGTCTCCGGCGCGCATCGGCGAAGAGGTCCTCGCGGTCGGCACGAACATCTACCGGACGTCGACCAGTCGGCGGCACGTGTTCATCCTCGCGGCCGCGCTCGCCGCGGGTGACTCCGGGGGCACGCTCGTCAATCGTTCCGGAGACGTGATGGGCGTCGCGTTCGCGATCGACCCCGGCCGGCCCGGAACGAGCTACACGCTCACCGACGCGGAGGTCAGGCCCGTGCTCGCGCGGGCGACCACCGGCGCGCCCGCCGACACCGGGACGTGTCTCATCGAGTGAACATCGCCGCCGGAACGCCGGCGCAGATGGGGTTACTCAGCTTCGATGAAGATGCACTCGCCGGGGCACTCTTCGGCCGATTCGACGACCGCGTCGAGCATCCCGTCGGGAATGTTGGCGAGGCCTTCGGCGCCGCCCGGGTCGGAGAAGACCTTGTCGCCCTCTTTGACGTAGGCCAGACCATCGTCGAGCAGGGTGAACACGGCGGGCGCGATCTCCTCACACAGCCCGTCACCGGTGCAGAGATCCTGGTCGATCCAGACCTTCATCGGAGGTCCTCACTTTTTCGTTCGGAGAGTCGAATGAACAGCAAACGGTTGAACGCAATTTCTCACACCGGAGCGTGAGAAATCCACATCCCCTCTCGTCCCGGGGCTGAGGACTCCTCTAGGCAACGTATCGGATGGGCACAGTCCGGCCTGAACACGGGACTAGGGTCGCCATCGACCGAGGAGGTGTCGCTCAATGGCTTCCGAGCACGAGCGGCGACTGACCGAGTACGAAGCTCAGGTCGATCAGCTTCAGGAGAGCATCAAGGGTCTGGAGGAGGAGGTCGTCGTCCTGCGGCGGCGCCTCCAGGACGCGCCCAAACGGGTGCGGACGCTCGAGGAGCGGCTGCTCGAGACCAAGGGCCAACTCGCGCAGGCAGTGTCCCAGAACGAGAAGTTGTCCGCCACGTTGCGAGAGGCGCGCGAGCACATCGCCGCGCTGCGCGAAGAGGTCGAAAAGCTCACCATGCCCCCGTCGGGGTACGGCACCTACCTCGCCACGAACGACGACGGAACCGTCGACATCTTCACCGCCGGCCGCAAGATGCGCGTCGCGCTGCACCCCGAGCTCGAGGCGAAGGAGCTCCGCCGCGGCCAAGAGGTCGTGCTCAACGAATCGTTGAACGTCGTCCTGGCCCGCAACTCCGATCTCGCGGGCGAGATCGTGACCTTCAAGGAGATGCTCCCGGACGGGACCCGCGCGATGATCGTCGGTCGCGCCGACGAGGAGCGCGTGTGTGAGCTGGCCGACGAGCTGCTGCACGAGAGGCTGCGGGCGGGCGACCACCTGCTGATGGAGGGGCGGTCGGGCCTGCTGCTCGAGAAGCTCCCGCGACCCGAGGTCGAGGAGCTCGTTCTCGAAGAGGTGCCCGACGTCTCCTACGACGACGTCGGCGGTCTCGACGATCAGATCGAGATGATCAAGGACGCGGTCGAGTTGCCGTACCTCTACGGCGACCTGTTCAAGGAACACGACCTGCAACCGCCGAAGGGCATCTTGTTGTACGGCCCGCCCGGCTGCGGAAAGACGCTCATCGCCAAGGCTGTCGCCAACTCGCTCGCCAAGCGCGTCGCGGAGAAGACCGGAAACACCACGGCGCGCTCGTACTTCTTGAACATCAAGGGCCCCGAGCTGCTCAACAAGTACGTCGGCGAGACCGAGCGCCAGATCCGCCTCATCTTCCAGCGAGCACGAGAGAAGAGCGAAGAGGGTTACCCCGTCATCGTGTTCTTCGACGAGATGGACTCGCTGTTCCGCACTCGAGGGACGGGCATCTCGAGCGACATCGAGTCGACGATCGTCCCGCAGCTGCTCGCGGAGATCGACGGAGTCGAGTCGCTGAAGAACGTGATCGTGATCGGCGCATCGAACCGTGAAGACCTCATCGACCCGGCGATCCTGCGTCCCGGCCGGCTCGACGTGAAGATCAAGATCGAGCGTCCCGACGTCGAGAGCGCGAAGCAGATCTTCACGCAGTACCTCGTCACCAGCCTTCCGCTCGGCGAGCGGGAGCTGAAGAGCGCAGGCGGCGACCCGGAACGCGCGGTGCGTTCGATGATCGACGAGGCCGTCGACGAGATGTACTCGGTCGGCGACGAGAACAAGTTCCTCGAGGTCACCTACCAGAACGGCGACAAGGAGACCTTGTTCTTCAAGGACTTCTCGTCGGGCGCGATGATCGAGAACATCGTCCGGCGCGCGAAGAAGTTGTCGATCAAGCGCACGATCGCAGGGGGCGATCGCGGCATCTGCACCGACGACCTCCTCGAGTCGATCAAACAGGAATTCCGCGAGCACGAAGACCTGCCGAACACGACGAACCCCGACGACTGGGCCAAGATCTCCGGCAAGAAGGGCGAGCGCATCGTCTACGTGCGCACGATCGTCAACGAGGGCGACCGCGACAAGGGTGGCCGTCAGATCGAGCGAGTCACCACCGGTCAGTACCTCTGAGCGGCGGGCGTGGATCGCCTCGCGCGCCGGTAGGATGACGTCGTGGCCGTGCCGAAGATCGTCGGTATCGAGACCGAATACGGCGTCGCACTGCGCGGCGCGCCCGAGCCGAATCCGGTCGTTGCCTCGAGCCTGCTGATCAACGGCTACGTCGAGCAGCGCCGCATCGGCTGGGACTTCGAAGACGAGTCGCCCGGGCGCGACGCCCGTGGTTTCGCACACGACGGGGCGCAACCGCCCGAGATCGAAACGCACCTCGTGAACGCGGTACTCACCAACGGCGCTCGCTACTACGTCGACCACGCGCACCCGGAGTACTCCACGCCCGAGTGCGCGGACCCGCTCGAAGCGACGCTCTTCGACAAGGCGGGGGAGCGGATTCTCGCCCGGTCGATGGAAGCCGCGCGCCGGTTGCTCCCGGCCGGCCAGGAGATCGTCGTCTACAAGAACAACAGCGACGGCAAGGGCAACTCGTACGGGTGCCACGAGAACTATCTCGTCGACCGCAACGTGCCGTTCGCGTCGCTCGTGCGCAATCTCATCCCGTGGTTCGTGACCCGCCAGGTCTTCACCGGCGCGGGGAAGGTCGGGGCCGAGAACGGCGCCGACGCGTGCGACTACCAGATCAGTCAGCGCTCAGACTTCTTCGAAGAAGAGGTGGGGCTCGAGACCACGCTGAAGCGCCCGATCGTCAACACCCGAGACGAACCCCACGCCGATCCGCAGAAGTACCGACGGCTGCACGTGATCGTCGGCGACGCGAACCTCTGCGAGGTCGCGACGTTCCTCAAGGTCGGCGCCACGTCGATCATCCTGGCGATGATCGAGGACGGCTTCATCGACAAGGATCTGTCGATCTCGTCCCCGGTCGCCGCGATCAAGACGGTGTCGCACGACATCACGTTGCAGGCGACCGTCGACTGCCGCGTCGCTCGGCCGTTGCACCTCCATCGAACTTCAGTGGGAGTTCCTCCGCCTCGCGCGGAAGTACGCCGACGAGACCGGGCTCGAATGCTGCGGACCCGAGGCCATCGGCACGCAGGTGCTCGATCGCTGGGAAGGCGTGTTGGGCGCGCTCGAGTCGGACCCGTCGTCACTCGACGGGCAGCTCGACTGGGTCACGAAGCTCGAGCTCCTGCGGGCATATGCCGAGCGCGACGACCTCCGGTGGAACAACCCGAAGCTCGAGCTGCTCTCGGTGCAATACCACGATGTGCGCCCGGGACGGTCGCTCTACGAAAAGCTCGTGCGGGCCGGCCGGATCGAGCGACTGCTCGACGAGAGCGATGTCGTCGCCGCGATGGCCGATCCGCCGGACTCGACCCGTGCCTACTTCCGCGGGACGTGCCTCGCCCGCTGGGCCGATTCGGTCGTCGCCGCGAACTGGGACAGCCTCGTGCTCGACGTCGGTGTCGACCCACTGCGAAGGATCCCGATGATGGAGCCCACGCGTGGTAGCAAGGAGCACGTCGCCGAACTCTTCGACCAGGTATCGACACCCCGCCAACTCGTCGAGCGACTGACGGCGAGCTGAAGGGCGGCGCAGGAGGTCTGTCATGGCTGAACGGGAACGCAAACAGAAACCCGCTCCGAAAGAGCGCGAAGAAGTCGCCGAAGAGGTGCCCGCCGCGTCCGAACGCGGCGAGAAGTTGAAGGAAGACATCGACGACTTGTTGGACGAGATCGACTCCGTGCTCGAAGACAACGCGGAGGAGTTCGTTCGGTCGTACGTGCAAAAGGGTGGGCAGTAGCGGGCGAGTCTCGTTCGGGCGCGGGTTGGTGCCCTGAGCGGCCGAGGAGCAGCGGTAGGCTCCCGCGCCGATGTCCGAATCCAGCTCGCTTCCACTCTTCTCGACCGCCGTCGATCCCGGGCCGTCGTTCGCCGACGTGCTCCGCCGGCTCGCCCCGCACCAGCTCCCCGGAGCCGGGATCACCGCGCCGTCGACGCTCGACATCCCCCACGGTACGACCGTCGTCGCGATCCGTTTCGGCGGGGGAGTCATCATGGCCGGCGACCGGCGCGCCACCGCGGGCTACATGATCGCCAGCCGCCGCATCGAAAAGGTCTTCCCCGCCGACGACTTCTCCGGAGTCTCCATCGCCGGCGCGGCCGGGCCGGCCGTCGAGATGGTGAAGCTGTTCCAGGTCCAGCTCGAGCACTACGAGAAGGTGCAGGGCGAGGTCCTCAGCCTCGAAGGCAAGGCCAACCAGCTCGGCCAACTCGTGCGCGCGAATCTGCCGGCCGCGCTGCAGGGGTTCGCCGTCGTCCCGCTCTTCGCGGGTTTCGACACCGCCCGCACCCGCGGTCGCGTCTTCTCCTACGACGTCACCGGCGGCCGCTACGAAGAGCTCGACTTCCAGGCCCAGGGCTCGGGCAGCGTGCACGCGCGCAACTGGATCAAGTCCAGTTGGCGCGAGGGTCTCGACGCCGACGAGGCGATCAGCATCGCCATCGCATCGTTGTTTGCCGCCGCCGACGAAGACATCGCCACCGGCGGTCCTGATCTCGTCCGCCGCATCTTCCCCACGGTGGCGGTGATCGACTCCGCCGGGTATCGCGCGCTCACCGATGACGACATCGAAGCCCGCAGCCAAAGCCTGCTCGGAGGCGCCGAGCGCGGAGGCCAAGAGTCGTGAACGAACAGGTCGTAGCGCAATGAGGGCCGAGCGCAGATCCGAAGGCCCGGGCACTGAACCGATCGAGCACGATGTTCGAGGGCCGGAGGTCGCAGCGCAATGAGGGCCGAGCGCAGATCCGAAGGCCCGGGCACTGAACCGATCGAGCACGATGTTCGAGGGCCGGAGGTCGTAGCGCAATGAGGGCCGAGCGCAGATCCGAAGGCCCGGGCACTGAACCGATCGAGCACGATGTTCGAGGGCCGGAGGTCGTAGCGCAATGAGCATGCCGTTCTACGTTTCGCCCGAACAGGTGATGAAGGACCGCGCCGACTACGCGCGCAAGGGCATCGCCCGTGGGCGCAGCCTCGTCGCCCTCGAGTGCCCGGCGGGAGTGCTCATCGTCGCCGACAACCCGTCGCGGACCCTGTCCAAGATCAGCGAGATCTACGACCGCATCGCCTTCGCCGCCGTCGGCAAGTACAACGAGTTCCAGATGCTGCGCGTCGCCGGTGTCCGCCACGCCGACATGAAGGGATTCTCGTACTCGCGCGAAGACGTCAGCGCCAAGGAGCTCGCCAACGCGTACGCGCAGACGCTCGGTCAGGTGTTCACCCACGAGATGAAGCCGTACGAGGTGGAGCTCCTCGTCGCGGAGGTCGGTGCGCCTGACGACGATCACACGGAGATGTACCACGTGCTGTACGACGGTGTCGTCATGGACGAACAGGACTACTCCGTGCTCGGCGGTCAAGCCGATCAGATCATCGAGGCGTTGAAGGAGCAATACCAGCCGGGCCTCAGCCTCGGCGACGCGCTGAAGCTCGGAGCGAAGGTGCTCGGCAGCGACGACACGCCACTCACGGCCGATCAGCTCGAGGTCGCACTCCTCGACCGGTCACGCCCACGACACCGCGTTCCGCCGGATCAAGAACGACGAGCTGAGCTCGTTGCTCGCCTGATCCGCTAGTACCAGCGGATCAGCAACGCGATCGGGCCCGCGATCAGGACGAACAAGATGAGCGCGGCGACCCAGAGCAGCCGGACCGGGCGCGCCCGTACCGGAGAACGGTCGTCGTCGAGAATCTCGTCGGCCTCGTCGACCTCGGAGACGAGCAGCACCAGGCTCGCCTCGTCGAACTGCTCGTCGGGCACGTACACGTCGACTCGCGCCATCTCGCCAACTGTCAGCCCGTAGGGGCCGTCGAGCGCGCCGCGGAGCTGCACGTCGAAGCCTTCGTCCTCGAGCCGGGCGGCCATGACCCGGGCCCGAAACGATCCGTACACCGAAGTCAGTCGCGTCATGGCCACGATGTCAACGGCTCCCTCGCTGCGACGCGCCCTGCGGCACGTCTCCGCTGCGTCCGCACCATCACCACGGCTCCCTCGCTGCGACGCGCCCTGCGGCACGTCTCCGCTGCGTCCGCACCATCACCACGGCTCCCTCGCTGCGACGCGCCCTGCGGCACGTCTCCGCTGCGTCCGCACCATCACCACGGCTCCCTCGCTGCGACGCGCCCTGCGGCACGTCTCCGCTGCGTCCGCACCATCACCACGGCTCCCTCGCTGCGACGCGCCCTGCGGCACGTCTCCGCTGCGTCCGCACGGGCCCAAGTGTACGGCGGCGGCACATCGGTGCGACCGGGGGCCCGTACACTCACCCGCAGTGGACCGCCGCATCTTCGGCCTCGAGAACGAATACGGCGTCACCTGTACGTTCGCGGCCAACGGCGGCTCAGCCCCGACGAGGTCGCCCGGTACCTGTTCCGCCGCGTCGTGTCGTGGGGCCGGTCCAGCAACGTCTTCCTCGAAAACGGCGCCCGCCTCTACCTCGACGTCGGGAGCCATCCCGAGTACGCCACGCCCGAATGCGATTCGATCCGCGACCTCGTCATCCACGACAAGGCCGGCGAACGCATCCTCGAAGGCCTCGTCCAAAGCGCCGAGCAACGCCTCCGCGAGGAAGGCATCCGCGGCGAGGTCTTCCTCTTCAAGAACAACACCGACAGCGCGGGCAACTCGTACGGCTGCCACGAGAACTACCTCGTCGAGCGCGAAGGCGACTTCTCCAAGTTCACCGACGTGCTGATCCCGTTCCTCGTCAGCCGCCAGATCTACACGGGCGCGGGCAAGGTCCTGCAGACGGCGAGGGGCGCGATGTATTGCATCGCGCAGCGAGCGGAACACATCTGGGAAGGCGTGTCCTCGGCCACCACGAGGTCGCGGCCGATCATCAACACGCGCGACGAGCCGCACGCCGACGCGGAACGCTTCCGGCGACTCCACGTCATCGTCGGCGACTCGAACATGAGCGAGTACGCGACGTTCCTGAAGGTCGGCGCGACCTCGATCATCCTGCGCATGCTCGAAGAGGATTCGGCGCCGTGGCGCGACCTCACGCTCGAGAACCCGATCCGCGCCATCCGCGAAATCAGCCACGACATGACCTGTCGGCGCCGGGTGCGTCTCGCCAACGGCCGCGAACTGTCGGCGGTCGAGATCCAAGCCGAGTATCTGAACCGGGCCCTGCGGTTCGCCAAGCGGCGCGGCCTCCCGCCACTCGAACAGCGTGCGCTCGAGATGTGGGAACACGTGATGACCCACCTCGAAGACGATCCGCTCAAGCTGCGCACCGAGGTCGACTGGGTCATCAAGCACCACATGATCGAGGCGTACCGCACCCGCGGTGACCTGCCGCTCACCCATCCACGCGTCTCGCTGCTCGACCTCGCCTATCACGACGTCACCCGCTCCCGCTCGCTCTACTACCTCCTCGAGCGCCGAGGCCAGGTCGACCGGATCGTCGACGACGAAGAGATCACCGAAGCGATGAACGTGCCCCCGCAAACCACGCGCGCCCGCCTGCGCGGCGCGTTCATCAAGCGCGCGAAGGAACGAAAGCGCGACTACACCGTCGACTGGGTGCACCTGAAGCTGAACGACCAGGCCCAACGGACCGTGCTCTGCAAAGACCCGTTCAAGTCGCGCGACGAACGGGTCGAGCGGCTGATCGCCTCACTCTGAGGGCAGCGTCGAGCGCGATGCCGTCGTTCCGGGTGGGAATCGTTCGCGAGATCCTCGAGGAGCACGCCGACTTGCAGCGCGTCCTCGTGGAGCTCAACGGCGGCGAGCACGGCGCTCGTACCGCGGTGGAGCGGGCGTACGTGCTCACGCAGCTCATCGGGACCGTTGCGATCGGCGACCGCATCGTGGTCAACACGACGGCAGTCGCGCTCGGGTTGGGAACAGGCGGCTGGCACGTCGTGCACTGGAACCTGGCTCGCGACGCCGGGCCGAGCCCTCCGGCCGCGGTGACGAACACCGCCGGCACCGGCATGAAGCTGCGGTACACGAGCCTGCAGGTCGACGTCGAGAACGCGGACGCGGCCCTCGACCACGGCACCGATCTCGGCGGGATCCCCGTCGTCGTCGCGGGGCTGCACAGTCAGCTGGCCGCCGTCGCGGTCGGATTCAAGCACGTGCGTCCACACGCACGACTCGTCTACGTCATGACCGACGGCGGCGCGCTCCCGATCGCGATCTCCGATCTCGTCCGGCGATTGCGCGAGCGCGATCTCGTCGACGCGACCGTGACGTGCGGGCACGCCTTCGGCGGCGACTTCGAGTCGGTCTCGCTTCCGGGCGCGCTCGCGGTGGCTCGCCAACGCGCGGGGGCGGACGCGGTCGTGGTCGCGATGGGTCCGGGAAGTGCGGGGACCGCGAGCCGGCTCGGCTTCAGCGCGGTCGAGGTCGGTCCCGCGCTCGACGCCGTGACCGCTCTACAGGGCATGCCGATCGCCGCGTTACGCGCATCGTTCGCCGATCCGCGACCCCGCCATCGGGGCGTTTCCCACCACAGCATCACGACCCTCTCGCTCATGACGCGTAGCCGCGTCCGTGTGCCATTGCCGTGCGTGGGTGGCGAGGAGGAGCGCCTCATCCGCGGCGATCTCACCGCCGCGGGAATCGATACTCGCCACGAGATCGTCGACATGGCACCGGTCGGCGTGGTGGCGCTGCTCGCCGAGCACGATCTGGAGGTCGAGTCGATGGGCCGGGCACCGGTCGTCGATCCCGTCTTGTTCGAAGCCGCCGCGACCGCGGGGATCCTCGCGGCGAAGGCCGTCCCCTAGGCTGATTCGATGCCCGACGCGCCGTCGCGGGTCGAACGCGTCCTGAACCTCCTCGCGCTCTTGCTCGACACCCGCCGGGCACTCACCCGAGAAGAGATCGTTCACGACGTTGCCGGCTATCCACCCCAGATCACCGCCTACCGGCGTGCCTTCGAGCGCGACAAGGAGACGCTGCGGGGGATGGGAGTGCCGCTCACGACCGAATCGATCGGCGATGGCGCCGAGCTCGGCTACCGCGTGCGCCCCGAGGACTACTACCTGCCGGACCTCGGGCTCGACGCCGAGGAGGCCGCGGCGCTGCGAGTTGCGGTGAGCGCGGTGTCGCTCGGAAGCCACGCGGGGGAGGGCGCGCTCTTGAAGCTCGGCGGCCTCGCGGGCGAGTCCGTGGCGCCGATCGCGTCGTTGCCGATCGCGCCGGCGCTCGCCACACTCTTCGAGGCTTTCCGAGCGCGGGCCGTGGTCACGTTCACCCATCGCGACCGGGTTCGCACCGTCGAGCCATGGGGCCTCTCGTCCAAACGCGGCCATTGGTACGTCGTCGGCTTCGACCGCGACCGCAATGCGGTCCGAGCGTTCCGCGCCGACCGCATCGACGGCGACGTCGAGATCGGTGAGCCCGACGCGTTCGCGGCGCCGCTCGATTTCCGCCCCGACGACCACATCGAGTCGCGCGCGTGGCTCCTCGGCGACGACCCGCCGGTCCGCGTTCGCGTCCACGTCGACCCCGACTACGCCGATGCGATGCTCGCCGAACTCGGCACCGACGCGTTCGTCGTCGACGACGACAACGGCGCGGGCGGCGGCGCCGGTACGGTCGTCGAGACCACGGCGACCAACCGCGGAGCGTTTCGCACGTTCGTGCTCGGCTTCCTCGAGCACGCGGAGATCCTCGAACCCGCCGAGATGCGCGCCGACGTCGTCGCGTGGCTCGAGCGAGCCGCTACCGCCGCCGCATCGGGCCCGGCATGAGTCCGCGCGCGCTCGCCGGTCCCGAGATCCAGCGCATCCTGGCGCTGGTGCCGTGGATCGTCGCCCACCCCGGATCGGCCAAGACCGAGATCGCCCGGCGATTCGGCGTCACCGTCGACCAGCTCGAAGAGGATCTCGCACTGGTGTTGATGATCGGCGTTCCGCCGTACTCTCCCGGCGACTTCCTCGACGTCGAGGACGACGACGACGGAAATGTGTCGATCCGGCTCGCCGACTACTTCCGCCGACCGCTCCGGCTCACGCCGGCCGAGGGTCTGGCGTTGCTCGCGGCGGGCCGGGCGTTGCTCGCCGTCCCCGGATCGGATCCGACCGGCCCGCTCGCGACCGCGCTCGCGAAGCTGGAGCACGCGCTCGAGCTTCCCGGGCTCGTCGTCGACGTCGGCGAGCCCGGACAGCTGACGGCGATCCGCGACGCCGTCGCCGCCCATGCACGCGTCGAGATCGAATATTGGTCGGCCGGCCGCGACGAGGTGACCAGCCGGCAGATCGATCCCGAGGTGGTGTTCTTCGCGACCGGTGAGTGGTACGTGGGTGCGTATTGCCACCGGGCGCGCGACGAGCGCATGTTCCGCGTCGATCGAATTCGTTCGGTCGTGTCGACGGGCGAGACGTTCGAGCCGGGCGCGACGGGCTTCGAGACCGGCGACGTGTACACACCTCGCGCCAACGACACGCGCGTCACGCTCGAGCTCGCGCCCGCGGCGGCATGGGTCGCCGAGGCATACCCGACCGAGGCGGTCACCGAGCGCCCGGATGGTTCGCTCGAGATCGTTCTGGCGGTGAGCGAGCGGGCGTGGCTCGAGCGCCTGCTGCTGCGGCTCGGGCCTGACGCCCGGGTCGTTGCGGCCCGCCGAACTCGAGCCGCTCGCGGCGGACGCCGCGCGCGGATCCTGGAGCGGTATCGCCCGGCTGAACGTTCCGTTCGGCCCGGACCGGGCCGGCCCGACACCCGAGCGCGCGGGCGCGCATGAGAGGATGCAACCGGTGAACCCGTCCCCGAGCGCCGATACCCCGTCCGTAGAGCTGCTGGGCGGGGCTCCCGAAGGCGGCTACGGAGAGACGCCCGACCCCGCCGTCGCGGCAGAAGCCGACCTGGGCGGTCGCGCTCGAATGGGCGGTCCTGATCATCTCGGCGCTCGCCATCGCGCTGTTGATCAAGACGTTCTTGTTCCAGGCCTTCTACATCCCGTCGGACTCGATGGTCCCGACGCTCAAGACCAACGACCGCGTCATCGTCAACAAGCTCTCCTACAAGCTCCACGACGTGCACCGCGGCGACATCGTCGTGTTCACGTCGCCGCCGAACGTCGATCCGTCGGTCAAGGACCTGGTCAAGCGCGTCATCGGACTTCCCGGCGAGACGATCGAGGGCCGCGCGGACGGGCACATCTACATCAACGGGAAAGTCCTCACGGAGAACGTACCTCCCGAAGGGCCTCGCGCCCGGTCCGAGCTTCGCCGCGATCAAGATCCCGCCCAACTCGTATTGGGTGATGGGCGACAACCGGCCCAACTCGCGCGACTCGCGCTTCTTCCCCGAACATTTCATCCGCAAGAAAGACATCGTCGGCCGGGTGTTCCTGCGCATCTGGCCGCTCAACCGCCTTGCGATCCTCTACGCGCGGCGGACTGACCGACAGTGGAAGACGAACCGCAACCGCCGATCGGCGACGCACCCGCCGACGCGCCGCCGACCGAGCCGCGCCCGACCGAGACGCCCCCGACCGACGCGACACCGGGCGGTGAGAAGCGGAGCACTTCCCGCACGGCGATCGAATGGGCCGTGCTCATCATCGCGGCGATCGTCATCGCGCTCGTCGTCAAGGCGTTCTTGTTCCAGGCCTTCTACATCCCGTCGGACTCCATGGTCCCGACGCTCAAGACCAACGACCGCGTCATCGTCAACAAGCTCTCCTACAAGCTCCACGACGTGCACCGCGGCGACATCGTCGTGTTCACGACCCCGAAGGGCCCCGACGGACAGCCGATCGACCCGACGATCAAGGATCTCGTGAAGCGGGTGATCGGGCTACCGGGCGAGACGGTGAGCGAGCAGGGCGATCACATCCTGATCGACGGCAAGGCGATCAGCGAGCCGTATCTCCCGGCGGGGACCGTGAGCAACTGCTCGGCGTTCGGTCCGGACTGCTTCCCGTCCGGTCCACTTCAGCCGAACGAGTACTGGGTGATGGGCGACAACCGCGGGGGTTCGCGCGACTCGCGCAGCTTCGGCCCGATCAAGAAGAGCTCGATCGTCGGCCGCGTGTTCGTGCGCATCTGGCCGCCCAATCGCCTGGGGCTCATGTAGACGTGCCGCGCCCGACCGCGACAGCGCTCAGTCGGCGACCCATTCACTGACGGTCGCGACCATCCGATCGGGCCGGTCGCAATACACCGCGTCGATCCCCATCGAGAGCACCGCACGGATGTGACGGACCTCCTGGGTGTCCCACGCGAACGCCTTCACCTCGAAGCGGTGGAACAACGACACGAGCCCGGCAGTCCATTCCGTGTGGTGGAAGTTCATGGCGTCGATCCCCGCCGAGCCGAGATCGAATGCGTGCCGTTCGAGCGGCGCGCTGATCCCCGTTCTCCGATCGGAGTGCACGAGCTTCACCCGCTTGTCGTCCCGCAGGCCGACCAGCAGCTCGACGTCGGGCGAGCAGACCCACAGTCGTTCCAACGCGCCGTTCTCCCGGGCCACGTCGACGAGGCCCGCCGCCGCGTCGGCCGACTTCACGTCGACCGAGCACTCGAAATCCGCGCCGAGCTGCGTCGTAGACGTCGGCCATGCGGGGAATGCCGTACGTGGCCAACTCGTCGGCGGTGGTGGCCGAGATGCGCTTACGCCGCAGACCTCGGGAGACCACAGGATCGTGGACGCAGACGACCTCTTCGTCGGCCGAGAGCCACACGTCGGTCTCGATCCCGGTCACGCCTTGTTCCAAAGCGGCCCGAAACGCCGGAATCGTGTTCTCGGGCTCGACGAGCCGGGCGCCACGGTGGGCGAAGGTGATGACGGCCACGACCACGCATCGTGCCACGCCGGACCCGCCACGTCGCGCCGATGTGACCAGGGCCTCCGTCGAGGAACCTCAAGCAGCCCGGGAGGCCTGCCGAAGGGTGTATCAGCCGCCACCCGGCGGTTGTTGCGGGATTGGTAGCGGACCAGGGATGGGTGACGCGGTGACAACGATCCGGGCCAACTGCCCCAGCTGTGGAGACGTGCAGCTCACTGCGGACGACTTGACCGTCCGGGTATGCGCGGACGACGAGCGGGGCTCCTACTGCTTTCGGTGCCCCGACTGCCGTCAGGCGGTGGCAAAGGAAGCCAGCCGGCGCATCGTCGACCTCCTGGTCTCGAGCGGCGTCCGGATGCAGGTCTGGCGTCTGCCGGCCGAGCTGACCGAGTCGCGGATCGGTCCGCCGCTCACACCCGACGACCTCCTCGACTTCCACCTCTTGTTGGCGGGGAATACCTGGTTCGAGCAGCTGGCCGCGCAGGTGCGCCGCTCGCTCAACCGGTAGGGTCCGTCGCGTGCTCTGGATCGTGCCGCCGACAATCGGGCTCGTCGGACTCATCGTGCTCAGCGTGCTGGCGAATCGCGTCCGCCGCGAGCTCACACCCACGATGGTGGCGATCGACCGCTTCGGCCGCGAGCACCACGTGGCCGTAGACGCGGCCCAGCGCCGGCTCCGCGAGCGAGACCGCCGAGACGCGCCGCCGGCGACTCTCGGGCGACTGATCGCGCCGGCGTCTCGGCGCTCGGCGCAGCCGGCGTCCGACGGTAAGATCCGGTGGACGGCAACTCATCGCCATGAGCCTCGGACCCGAAAAGATCATCCTCATTCTTGTGGTCGCGCTGATCGTCTTCGGGCCCCAGCGCCTGCCCGGAGATCGCCCGCCAGGTCGGCGCTGCGATGCGCGAGCTGCGACGAATGCAAGACACGCGTCCGCGGCGAGCTCGAACAGGTGCTGCATCCCGACTTCACGCCAACACCGGTCCGACCGTCCAGCAGGCCGCGACGCACCGACCACGCCGTGCCGCCCGGGTCGCCGAAGAGACGGACCACGCCGCGCTGCCGACGGGGCGATTACCCCACCGAAGACGTCACCGACGACGGCTTCTCCGGACCTCGATCGTTCAGCTGACCGGTACTGCGGGAGGCTGAACGATGACCGAATCGACGCTGGACGAAGGGCGGATGACCCTCGTCGAGCATCTCACCGAACTGCGCCGCCGCGTCATCGTCGAGCGCGATCGTGCTCGTCGTCTTCACGATCATCGTCTTCCTCCTGTACGACCACCTCCTGCATTTCCTCTCCGCGCCGTACGAGCGCGTCACCCGGGGGAAGGCGAACGCAGCATGCGGTGCGACTGCGACGTCGGGCTGCAAGCTCATCGCCACGGGACCGCTCGAGCCCTTCCTCGTGCGACTCAAAGTGGCGACCTACGGCGGGATCGCGTTGTCGGTGCCCGTGATCTTTTGGCAGATCTGGCGATTCGTCACGCCCGGCCTGCACAAACACGAGCGCCGTTACGGCGTCGGGTTCCTCGTCGCGATCGTCGTGCTCTTCGCGCTGGGTGGGGTCGTGGCGTGGTTCACGGTGCAAAAGGCGCTCGAGTTCCTGCTCGGCGTGGGCGGGAACTCCATCCAGCCGTTCATCACCGCCGACAAGTACCTCACGCTCGTCACCTTGATGATCGCCGCCTTCGGGGTGGCGTTCGAGTTCCCGGTGCTCTTGGTGTTCTTGTTGTTGGTCCGGGTCGTGAACACCCGCCAGCTCCGCAACGTCCGGCGCTGGATGATCGTCGGGATCGTGACCTTCGCGGCGGTGATCACCCCGAGCCAGGACCCGTTCTCCCTATTCTTCATGGCTGTCCCCATGTACATCTTCTACGAGGCCGCGATCGTGATCGGTCGCTTGATGAAAAGATGATGACGACACCATGAGCCGTTCCAAGAGCCGCCAACCGTTCGTCCAGGCGCGGCCGAGGGCCGAGGTCGTTCACCGCGATCGCGGTCGGCGCCTCGATCGTCGTCGGCACGATCCTGCTCATCTGGCTCATGCGGCCGGGGACGCGCGGGGTCCCCGGTGGGGGTGGCCTGCTCAACCGCCAGCCCCGCATGGTGATCCTGGCCCTGCTCGGCGCAGCCGTCGCTACCGCGCTGAGCCTCGCGTTCGTGCGCAGTCGCCGCCGGCCCCACCTCGCGACCCGGGACGCGATCGCGCTGGGTACGGGCATCGCCGTCGTCCTCGCAATCGTGGGCGGGATCTTCTGGCCGGGTGGCGTCATCCGGCACTGGCCCAAGCACCCGAGACCGGCCAACACCCCCGCGACAACGCCCAGGTCGGTACCCTCCAGAGCTACGACCTCCATCAACGGGTACGACGGTGAAGACTCCGAGCACGACGAGCGTTACGACCTCCTCGCCGACCACCAAGGCCGGGTGACGGCGGGCGAAATTCGAGCGGCGTTCACGGCAGAACGGCCGTTCCCGCTGGACCAGTTCCAGCTCGACGCCCTCGACGCGCTCGATGCCGGGCGATCGGTGCTCGTGGCCGCGCCGACGGGATCGGGCAAGACCCTCGTGGCCGAATACGCGATCGCCTGCGCGCTCGCCCAGGGCACCAAGGCCTTCTACACGACCCCGCTGAAGGCGCTGTCGAATCAGAAGTACGGCGACTTCGTCCGGGCGTACGGATCCGAACGCGTCGGTCTGCTGACAGGCGACAACGCCATCAACGGCGACGCGTCGATCGTGGTGATGACCACCGAGGTGCTCCGCAACATGATCTACGCGGGCTCCCACACCCTGCAGGGCCTGCGCTACGTCGTGCTGGACGAGGTGCACTACCTCCAGGACCGCGTCGCGCGGCGCGGTGTGGGAGGAGGTCATCATCCACCTCCCGGCCGACATCGACATCGTCGCCCTCTCGGCCACGGTGTCGAACGCGGAGGAGGTCGCGGCGTGGATGCAGACGGTCCGAGGGGCGACCGAGACCGTCATCGAAGAGCGCAGGCCGGTCGACCTGGTGCATCTCTACCTCGCCGGCGATCGCGAGTCGCCGAGCCTGCACCTCCTGCCCACGTTCGTCGACGACGACGGCGAGCCGCGCCCGAACCCGGCCGCGACGCGGCTCGACGGTCGCAACGTGGTGAACCGTGGTCAACGTCGGCGCCGGCTGTACAAGCCGTGGCGGACCGAGGTCGTCGAGCGCCTCGCCGAGGAACACATGCTGCCGGCGATCGACTTCGTGTTCTCCCGCACCGGGTGCGACCAGGCCGTCGAACAATGCCTGGCGGCGGGTATACGCCTCACCAACGCAGACGAGCGCCGGGCGCTGCGCGCGATCGCGGAGCGTCACGTCGAGTCGCTGTCGGACGCCGACCTCGACGTGCTCGGCTACGACACCTGGCTGTCGGGCATGGAGGCAGGCGTGGCCGCGCACCACGCCGGGCTCGTGCCGCCCATGAAGGAAGCCGTCGAGGAAGGATTCTCGACGGGCCTGCTGAAGGTCGTGTTCGCGACCGAGACGCTGGCGCTCGGCATCAACATGCCCGCGCGGTCGGTGGTGATCGAGAAGCTCTCGAAGTTCACCGGCGAGCACCACGAGTTCCTGACCCCCGGCGAGTACACGCAGCTCGCGGGGCGGGCGGGCCGCAGGGGCATCGACGAGCTGGGCTACGTCGTGGTGCTGTGGGATCCGTTCGTGCCGTTCGAGCAGGTCGCCGGGCTCGCATCACGCCGCACCTACGCCCTCACCTCCTCGTTCCACCCCACGTACAACATGGCCGCCAACCTGGTCCAGCGCTACCCGCCGCAGCAGGCCCGCCACCTCCTCAATCTGTCGTTCGCCCAGTTCCACACCGACCGCGATGTGGTCGCGGTGGAACGCGACCTGGAAGTACGCCGGGAACAGCTCGCGCTGGCCGAGGCCAACGCAGTGCACCCGGCCGGCGACGTGCACGAGTACCGGCGCCTCCTGGCCGCGCTCGACGCGGCCCGGCGAGCCGCGCACGGCGACTCCAACCGCAAGTTCGAGAGCCTCCGCCCGGGCGACGTGCTCGTCGTGCCCAAGCGGGGCGGCAAGGTCGTGGTGCTCAAACAAGAACGCGGGGGCGGTCAGCCAGCGCGTGCTGGCCCTCACGCAGGGCAAGTCGCTCGTCCGCTTGACCGCGGGCGACATCCGCGGCCGGCTGCGCAAGATCGCGACGATCGACCTGCCCCGCCCGTTCGCGCCCCGGAGCCAGTCGTTCCAGCGGGCGACCGCGGAGACGCTCCGCCGCCTGCGCGTCGCCGACGCGGAGCTCCCGCCCGATCCCGGCGGCGACGTCGAAGAGCTGCAGGCCGAGGTCGCCGCGCACCCGTTGCACGGCCGGTCTGATGTCGACGCGGCGCTGCGCGCCGCCTGGCAGGCCGATCGGATCGCGCGCGACATCGCCCGACTGGAACGGAAGGTGTCGTCGCGCAACGACAGCCTGGCGCGACAGTTCGACCGCGTTCTCGGGGTGCTCACCACCTGGGGCTACGTCGACGATTGGACACTCACCGACGCCGGCCGCCTGTTGACCCGGCTCAACAGCGAGGGGGAGCTCGTCGTCGCCGAGGCGGTGCGCGACGGGCACCTCGACGGGATCGATCCGGCAACGATGGCGGCCGTCGTGTCGTGCTTCACCTTCCAACGCCGGGGACCGGAGAGCAACGACGCCATGCCACCGCGCCGCTGGCCGAACCAGGAGGTGGCCCGCCGGAGCCGGGCGCTCGACGGCGGTATGGCGCGACCTGCAACTGGCCGAGCGGGAGGCCCGCCTGCCCGAGACCCGCCGGCCCGATCCCGGCTTCACTGCGGCGATCTACGCGTGGGTGAAGGGCGAGGATCTCGCCGACGTCTTGGAGGACGAGGAGATGACCGGCGGCGATTTCGTCCGCAACGTCAAACAGACGATCGATCTCCTCCGCCAGATCGCGGACGTCGTCACGAACGACGTGACGGCGTCCACCGCACGCGCCGCCGCCGACGCGTGCCTGCGGGGGGTCATCGCGGCGTCGAGCATCGTCAAGGCACCGGCCGCGTGATCAAGCCGGGGGAGGAGTGGGGCGGACCCGCCTCGGCGCCGCCGGATCTGGAGGTCGCGGGCGGCGACGCCGACCTCGCGGCCGCCGTTGGCGGACGTCCGGGCGTGCTGGTGCGTTTCCGCCCGGACGCGACGTCGGATCTCGCGGGCGCGGTCGGCCTCCGCGAGCCCGGGGCCGGGGGCATGGAGCTGCCGCTCGACCTGCTCCGACTCGACGAGGGCGCGGACCCGGCCGAGGGCCCGGCCGTCGCTGTCAACATGGTCGTGATCGGCTCGCAGCCCGACAGCTTCGGGAGATTCGTCCGAAGATTCGCCGCGAACGTGCGGGTCGACGGCAAGCCGGTCTTCCACGGGCCGTGCACCACGGTGCTGATCTCGACCGGGCAGTTCCGCCACGGGCTCGACCTGGTTCCGCGCGGACACCCGGGCGACGGCCGAGCCGAGCTCCAGATCTACGCCGTAGCCTCCCGCGAACGTCGCGAGCTGCGGGCCCGGCTCGCCACCGGCACCCACGTTCCGCACCCGAACATCACCCAGCGCAGTGGGGTGCACTTCACGGTCGATCTCGACCGGCAGGCGTCCCGGTCGAGATCGACGGCCGGGCTGCTCCCGCCACCGATCTCGTCACCGTCACCGTCGTCCCCGCCGCCTACCGCCTCCTCGTCTGAGCCCCAGATCCCGAAGAATCTCCACAGAACGGGGCGTTTTCGAGATGCGCGCCGTTCGCCTGAACCGTCGCTACCATCGCCAATCCCATGCTCTACGCGCCGGAGACGTTCACCGAAAGCGAAGTGGATCGTCTTCGGCCGTACTTCACGAACCTCGACGGGCCGGTCTTCGCGCTCACCAACCTTCCCGAGGTCGTGAAGGGTGCCCTGTTCGCTCGCTACTCGCGCTCCGACAAGAGCCTGCGACGCCTGTTCCTCGACGAGTTCGTCGGCGACCTCGACCTCACCGGCGACCTCACGGTCGACGCGACGGTAGGCCTGAAGCGGGCCGAGGACCTCTACGAGCGGGTGTTCCTCGAGTACGGCGACGATTCGGTGGCCCAACTCGGCGGGGTGCATCTCGCGTGTGAACAGGCGTCGAACCTGCTCACCAAGGTGCTCGAGTGGGGCCGGCTGATGGCCTACCTCGAACAGTCGACGCGCTACATCCCCTACGACTCGCGCCTCCAGGGCCGCTACCGCTACCTGCGCCCGTCGCAGATCTGTTCGTCGCCGATGGGAACGCGCTACATCGCCGACCTCGACGCCCTCTTCGACACCTACAGCGCGGCACTGCCCGCGATGATGGAGTGGGCCCGCGAGCAATTCCCGAAGGAGCCGGCCGACTCCGACTTCGTCTACAAGCAGACGATCAAGGCAAAGGCTTGCGACACGCTCCGCGGCCTCCTGCCGGCGGCCACGCTCTCGAACGTCGGTATCTACGGCACCGGTCAGGCCTTCGAAGCGCTCCTCCTGCGAATGCGGGCACACCCGCTGCCCGAGGCGCAGATGTACGCCCAGCTCATGCTCGACGAGCTCCGCAAGGTCATACCGTCGTTCCTCGTACGCGTCGACCGGCCCGAGCGAGGGGGCGCGTGGTCGGCGTACCTCTCGGCGACGCGCGACGACACCCACGCGCTCGTCCAACGCATCTTCGCCGATGAACGGCCCGAACCGGCGAACGAGGTCAGCCTCGTCGACTGGGATCCGAACGGCGAGGACAAAGTGCTCGCCGCCATCTGCTACTCGCACACCCGCCTCCCCGAAGCGCAGCTCCTCGAACGTGTGCGCAGTCTTTCGACCGACGACCGGGTCGCGCTCGTGCGCGCCTACGTCGGAGAGCGCACCAATCGTCGCCACAAGCCCGGCCGGGCGTTCGAGCGCACGGGCTACCGATTCGACGTGCTCGGCGACTACGGCGCCTTCCGCGACCTCCAGCGCCACCGCATGCTCACGATCGAGTGGCAGCAGCTCACGCCGCATCACGGCTACGAAATGCCCGCGCCGCTGCGTGACGCCGGTCTCGCCCTGCGCTACGACGAGGCGATGGAACGATCGGCCGGCTTGTACGCCGCGCTCGTCGGGCCGTTCCCCGAGCAAGCCGCGTACGCGGTGTCGCTCGGCTATCGCATGCGCTACGTCATGCAGATGAACGCGCGCGAGGCAATGCATCTGTGCGAGCTGCGCAGCTCGCCGCAAGGGCACCCCACGTATCGCCGCGTCGCGCAGGAGATGCATCGCCAGATCGCGGAGCGCGCCGGGCATCGCGCGATCGCCGAGGCAATGCGTTTCGTCGACCACGGTACGTACGATCTCGAGCGTTTGGACGCGGAGCGCGCGGCAGAATTGCGACGCGCGCTCCCGAGTTGAAACACGAGCGAATTTTTCGTTGATTCCTTGACCAGCAACGACACGCGTCGCGGCAGGTCAACGCGTTTCGCTCCCGCTTGACATCGTTGCGCCGTTGAGGCTGACTACATCCCGCCTCGGTCTCGGTCTCGGTCTCGGTGTCGAGGACCCGAGGCGGCGCGAACGGCGGAGATCGCGGTAGCGCTGCCGGAGGGCGAGGCGTTGCGAAGGGGTTGGGCGGTAGTCCGGGAGTCTTCGTTAGAGAACGTTGCGATAACCCGTCTGCGTTGCGCAGGCCGGGCCAACCAGCGGCCCCAACGGGCTCCCGACCGCTCCGCCCACCCCCTTTGGCCGACTCCTCGGACAGACCGCACCCGGCCTCGCGAGGAGATGACCGGAACCGTCTCCCGGGCGTTATACTCCGCGCCCCCAAAGGGGCTACGTGAGTGGGAAGGATTCTCACCACTCCACGGTTACACGCCTGCTCACACCGTTTCCTCCCCCCGCAAGAAGGCACCCGAATGAGTGACGACGACTTCGACGACGAGCCCACGCTCGACGAGGACGACCTCGACGAGGACGTTCTCGAAGAGGACGCCCTGGCCGACGACGACGATCTCCTCGACGACGACCTGGTCGATGACGTCGAAGAGGACATCATCGCCGTGGTCGCAGTTCCCGGCGTGCTCGTCCAAGAAACCGAGGCCGCGCCCGAAGAAGAAGAGGACGACGTCGTCGATCTCGACGAGGAACTCCACCCCGACGACGTCGAGGAAGCCCTCGACGTGGTGTTGCGCGAGCGCACCGTCGCGCAAGGTCTCGAAGAAGACGAAGAAGAAGACGACGAGCCCGACGACCGAGGCGAGGTCGGCACCAAGATCGTGCCGCGCCGGGAGAACGAGTTCCTCTGCAAGAGCTGCTTCTTGGTGCTCCCTCGCCACCAGCTCGCGGACGAGAAGCGCATGATCTGCCGCGACTGCGCGTGAGGCGGCCGCGGCCGGCGACGGTCGCTCGCACCACCGCGGCGGTCGCCTCCGGCGCCCTTCTCGCACTCAGCCGACCGCCGTTCGACCTCGGGCCCCTCGCGTGCGTCGCGTTGGTGCCGCTGTTCGTCGCGTGGCGCGGCCGGACCACCCGCACCGCCGCCGCGCTCGCGTTCCTTGCGGGTTTCGTCTACTACGCCACCTTGTGCGCGTGGATCTGGTACTTCGGCACGGTCGCGATCGTGCCGTTCACCGCGGCGGTCGCGGCGTACTGGGCGGCCGCCGCCGCGGTCATCGCCTGGCTCGCGGCGCGACGCGTCACCAACCCGTGGCTCACCGCCGCGGTGTGGGTCTGTGCCGACGCCGTCGTGGCCCGCTGGCCGTTCGGCGGCTTCTCGTGGGGCGAGGTCGGCTACGCGTTTCACAACGTCGTCCCGGCGCGAGCGGTTGCGAGTGTCGGGGGTGTCACCTTCGTGACGTTCCTGGCGGTCGCGCTGAACGCCTTCCTCGCCGATCTGATCGGGGAGGAGCGCTCGGTCGGCGCGTACCTGCGGGCCCAGGCCGGGATCGCCGCGATCGCGATGGTCGTCGTGGTATCGACCGTCACCCGCGCCCAACCTCGGCCCGCCGGCATGCTGCACGTGGCCCTGGTCCAGGGCAACGACAAGAACCGCGACCTGACCGACGCGGAGATGCAGGCCGACTACCTGCCGAACAGCCACTTCCAGCTCGCGCAGCAGATCATCGACCCCGTCGATCTGATCGTGTTCCCGGAGTCGAGCATGAACACCTGGACCGACGCCGACCCGCGGACCGACCCGCACATCCACGCCAACCTCGTGGCGATCGCCCAGGCTCACCACGCGTGGGTGCTGGCCAACGCGACCGTCGCCGTGCCCCCCGACGCCAACAAGCTGTGGAACCTCGACGTGCTCTTCGGCCCCGCCGGCGACATCGACGGCACCTACACGAAGCGCCATCTGGTGCCCTTCGGCGAACGCGTGCCGTTCCGCGCCGCGCTCGAGCACCTGGTGGGAGCGGCACTCAGCCAGGTGCCCCGCGACTTCGAGCCCGGGAACGCGCCGGGGATCTTCACCGTCGCCGGCGTCCGGATCGCCACCGTGATCTGCTTCGAGTCGGCCTTCGGGTACCAGGTGCGGCCGCTCGTACGCGACGGCGCCCACGTGATCGTCCTCTCGACGAACAACCGCTCGTACCGCCGATCGGCGAACTCCGCCCAGCACCTCGCCATCGGTCAGATGCGAGCGGCCGAGACCGGCAGGCCGGTCGTCCAGTCGGCAATCTCGGGCATCACCGCGGTGATCGACGCCGACGGCGTCGTGCACGACCGCACCCACCTGTTCGACCGCACCCTGGTGCAGACCACGGTCGAAGGGACGAGCGGCGAGACGCCGTACGTCCGCTACGGGGAGTGGGCGACGCAGGGGAGTTTCGCCGGGGTCGCGGTGGCCGTCGGATTCGTGCTGGTCGGCGTTCGTCGGCGCCGAAAGGCATCTCTAGACTCACAGCCGCTATGACCGAGCATCCCGACCGGATCGAGCGCACGCTCGAGGTACTCCTCTATGCACCCATCGGCATCGGCTTGTTCTTGAAGGACGCGGCGCCGACGTTCGTCAACATGTTCGTCGCACGCGGTCGCGCCGAGATCGACCGTCGCCACGACGACGTGCAGCAACGGGTGACGACCGCGCGCAGCATCGGTCAGGTCGCGTTGGCATTCGGTCCGCCGATCGTGCGCAAGCGCGTCGAGGACACCGTCGCCGACGCCCGCCGCCGGGCCGAGGGGATCTTCGGTTCGCCGGCCGGCGACGCTCCGAACGCCGATTCGCCGAGCGCGTCCACGCCGACGGCGACGACCTCGCCCGACGCGACCGCGCCAACGCCGTCGACCGGCGCCGCGGAACCGTCTCCGACGCCCACCGCGCCGACGCCGTCGGGATGGGCGGCGTACCCGGCCGGGCGCGGTGACGCGGGGGCCGGCGCCGAACTGCCCATCCCGGGTTACGACGCGCTGTCGGCATCGCAGGTCGTGGAACGACTCATTGGGCTCGATCCCGACGAGCTGACCGCCGTGCACGAGTACGAAGCGACGCACCGCCAGCGGCGCACGATCCTCGGCAAGATCGAACAACTCGCCGGATAGCGGACGCAGTGGAGCCCGCCCGAGCGGCGAACCCATCTGATCTGCCGGTGCTCGTCGAGCTGGCGCAGGCCCTGCGAGCCGAGATGACCGACCAGCGCGGCGGCGCGCTCTGGACCACCCGCGAGGCCCGGCCGGAACCGCACGACGAGACCATCCGGTCGCTCCTCGGTCGCGACGACGCGTCGGTGGTGGTGGGGACGATCGACGGCGCGATCGTCGGCTTCGCCACCGTCGAGATCGAGACACTCCGCGACGGCACCCGGCTCGGGGTCATCGGCGACCTGTTCGTGGAACGAGAAGCCCGCGCCGTCGGGGTGGGGGAGTCGATCGCCGACCTCGTCATCGACTTCTGCCGCGAGTCCGGCTGCATCGGGATCGACGCGTACGCGCTCCCCGGCGCCCGTACCGCGAAGAACTTCTTCGAGCGCTCGGGTTTCACGGCGCGCGCGCTCGTCATGCATCACAAGCTGTAGCCCCTCCGGGCCCGGCGAATCGCTGGGTAGTGTCGGCCCATGACCGCGACCGACGCCGACGCCGACCTGAATGCCTCCGAGGTCTTGTGGGATCTCGGTCCGCTGCTTCCCGAGGCCGGCGACCAGGGACTGAACGACCTGCTCGACGCCGCCGACGGGCGGGTCGAAGCGCTCGCCCGCAGACGCGGTCACGTCGCCGATCTCGACGCGGCGGGGCTGGCGGAATTCATGCACGAGATGTCCGAGCTGCTCGACCTCGTGGGGAGAGCCGGCAGCTTCGTCGGCCTCGACTTCGCCACCGACACGACCGATCCGGCCCGCGGCGCTCGGATGCAACGCGTCGAGGAGCGGGCGACCGCCATCAACACCAAGCTCTTGTTCTTCGAGCTCGAGTGGGCGGCGCTGACCGACGAACAGGTCGAGGCGCTGCTCGCCGACGAGCGGCTCGCGTTCGCGCGTCACTACCTGCGCTCGGCGCGCCGTTACCGGCCCCACCTGCTCACCGAACCGGAAGAGGTCATCCTCACCGAGAAGGCGATGAGCGGACGCAGTGCGTGGGAGCGACTCTTCGAGGAACAGGCGTCGAGCATCGCGGTGGAGCTCGACGGCGCGCCGACCACGCTCGAGGCCGCGCTGGCGCGCCTGCACGCCCCCGAGCGCGACGTGCGCCGGGTCGCCGCCGAGGCCGTCACCGCCGGCCTGGAGCCGGGGCTGCGCACGCGGTCCTTCGTCTTGAACACCTTGCTCTCCGACAAAGCCGTCGACGATCGGCTGCGGCACTACGACACGTGGATCTCGAGCCGCAACCTGGCGAACGAAGCGAGCGACTCGTCGGTGCAGGCCCTCGTCGACGCGGTGCAGGGCCGCAACGCGATCCCGCAACGTTGGTACGCCCTCAAGGCACAACTCCTCGGCATCGACCGGCTGGCCGACTACGACCGCATGGCGTCGGTGGCCGACGTCGATGCGCATGTCGGCTGGGGCAACGCCAAAGACCTCGTGCTCGACGCGTACGGTTCGTTCTCGGGCGAGCTCGCCGACACCGCGCGACGGTTCTTCGACGGCACGTGGATCGACGCCCCGGCCCGGCCGGGCAAGCGGCCGGGCGCGTTCTGCGCCTACACGGTGCCTTCCCACCACCCGTACGTCTTGTTGAACTGGACCTCGCGCCGGCGCGACGTGCTGACGCTCGCGCACGAGCTCGGGCACGGGCTGCACGCGTACCTGGCGCGCGACCAGGGCGTCTTCCACCAGACCACGCCACTCACGCTCGCGGAGACCGCGTCGGTATTCGGTGAGACCGTGACCTTCGGCCGTCTCTTGGAGGAGGTGACCGACCCGAACGAGCGCCTGGCGCTGCTCGCGTCGAACCTCGAAGACCAGATCGCGACCGTCTTCCGCCAGATCGCGATGAACCGCTTCGAGCACGCGATGCACACCGAGCGACGCGAGGCCGGGGAGTTGTCGGTTGAGCGTCTGGGTGAGCTCTGGGCCGCGTCGCAAGCCGAGATGCTCGGCGACTCGGTGGAGATCACCGAGGGCTACCGCACCTGGTGGTCGTACATCCCGCATTTCATCAGTACCCCCGGGTACGTGTACACGTACGCGTACGGCCAGCTGCTGGCGCTGTCGGTATACGCGCAATACGAGGCCCGCGGCGCCGAGTTCGTGCCGCGATACCTCGACCTCTTGCGGGCCGGGGGATCGATGGCGCCGGAGGACCTGGGCAAGCTCGTCGATGTCGACCTCGCCGATCCCGGATTCTGGGATCGCGGCCTCGACATCATCGACCGTCGCCTCGACGAGACGATCGCGGCCGCCGAGGCTGCAGGAAGGTTGTCATGACGTACCGCGTGATCCAGTGGAGCACCGGCAACGTGGGTGTCGCCGCGTTGCGTTGCATCATCCGCCATCCCGACCTCGAGCTGGTCGGGGTATGGGTGCACTCGCCCGACAAGGCCGGTCGCGACGCGGGGGAGTTGTGCGGCCTCGCTCCGACCGGTGTGCTCGCGACGAATGACGTCGATGCACTACTCGCGCTCGACGCCGACTGCGTCTCGTACACCGCGACCGCCGACCTGCGCCCGATCGACGCGATCAAGGACATGACCCGCATCCTCGAGTCGGGCAAGAACGTCGTGTCGAGCTCGGTCGTGGCCGCGGTGTGGCCGCTGCACCTCGACCCGGCGATGCGCACACCGCTCGAGGACGCGTCCGCGGCCGCGGGCGTGTCGTGGTTCACCTCCGGCATCGATCCGGGATGGGCGAACGACGCGTTGCCGCTGCTCCTGACGGGCACCTGCGAGGACGTCGAGATCCTCCGGGTCATGGAGATCGTGAACTACAAGGACTACGAACAGCCGACCGTGCTGTTCGAGACGATGGGATTCGGTCAGGCGCTCGACGCCCAGCCGCTGCTGTTGCTCCCCGGCGTGCTGTCGTTCGCGTGGGGCGGCGTCATCAAGGTCCTGGCCGCGGGCCTGGGCGTCGAGATCGAGGAGCTACGCGAGGTGCACGAGCGCCGGGCGGCGCCCGCGCGGATCGACCTCGGCTTCGGCGTGATCGAGGAAGGAACCACCGCGGCACTGCGTTTCGAGGTGCAGGGCATCGTCGGCGGCGAGCCCCGCATCATCGTCGAACACGTCACTCGCCTCGACGACGCGCTCTGTCCCGACTGGCCGCAGCCCGTTGGTGCCGGTGGCTACCGCGTGGTGGTCACCGGCACTCCGAGCTACCAGTGCGACGTGCAGATGACGGCGCGTCCCGGCCAGGGCGATCCCGGCGTCATCGGCACTGCGGGACGGCTCGTGAACGCGATTCCCGACGTGTGCGAAGCCGGTCCCGGCCTGCTTTCGCCGCTCGACCTGCCGCTGGTCAGCGGCAAAGGCCTGATGCGTTCGTCGTGAGTCGAGACTGGCGTCGCTTCGCGCTCTGCGCAGCCGCGTCGTAGAGGGACACGCGCGGCTATCCACCCACAGGCCGAGAGGCTCACGTAACATTCGTCACTGTGACGAAACCCGCTTGCCGATGGTGCGGACGGGCGCTCGCCGGATCGAGCGGCGTGGGTCGTCCGCGGTTGTACTGCAAGCAGTCGTGTCGCCAGCGCGACTACGAAGCCCGCCGGCGCGGCCTCGAGCTCGGGCTGGGTGAGCACGAGCTCGTGATCACCCGTACGGAGCTCGAATCCATCCGGGACCGCATGTTCGTACTCGAGCGGACCGTGGAAGACGCCGAGGCCGACCTCAGCCAACCCGAGGCGCGCCGGGCGAAGGAGCTTCGGCGCGTCCTGGACTACGTGCTGGACACCGCCCGCGAATGCGCGCAGCCGTAGGAACGTGCGGCACGTCGACCTCGACTGGCGGCTCGTCGCGATCGACGATCGTCTCCGTGCCGGCCAGCGCACCTCGTGCTCCCCCGGGCCGCCGATAATGCTCGTTATGTCAACTTCCCTGGAATTGCGTGTCGGGTGATCCCGGCGGCCAGCCTCGCCCCCATGACTCCTGACGACCTCGTAGAGATCGAACTGATCAAGCGGCTCAAGTACAAGTACGCCCGCTGCCTCGACCAAAAGCTCTGGGGCGAGATGGCCGAGTGCTTCACGGTCGACGCGTTCGCGGCGTACAGCGGCGGCGGGTACTCGTTCGAAGGTCGCGACGCGATCATCGATTTCCTGACCCGTTCGATGGGCGCCGAGACCTTCCTCTCCAGCCACAAGATGCACCACCCGGAGATCGACCTGACCGGCCCGGACACCGCGCACGGCGTCTGGGCGCTCGACGACGTCGTGGTCATGACCGACTTCGAGCTGACGATCCGGGGCTGCTCGTTCTACGACGACGACTACGTCAAACACGACGGCGCGTGGCGCATCCAGCGCACCGGCTACAAGCGCGTCTACGAGGAGATGCAGCCGCGCGGCAACGTCGACGGGCTGAAGCTCACCGCTTCTTGGTGGGCCACCGGCGGCCGCAGCGAGCTCCCCGCCGGCTGACCGTCCGGCGGCGGCACTTGTAACGTCGAACCGTGCCAGCGACCGCGGCCGAGATCCGAGCCGGCCTCGACCATCCCGTCATCGACGCCGACGGACATGGCATCGAGTACCTCCCGTGGTTCCGCGACCTCCTACGCGACGAGGGCGGACCGGGCGCGGTCGACGCGTGGACGGTCGTGGAGAACGGCGCCCGGCTGACCCGCGCCCTCGACGCCGATGCGAAGCGCGCGCTCGGTCTGTTCCGCGTGTCGTGGTGGGGACTGCCCAGCGAGAACACGCTCGATCGGGCCAGCGCGATGCTGCCGGCGCTGTTGCACGAACGCCTCGACGAGCTCGGCATCGACGTCGCGGTGTGTTATCCCACGTACGGGCTGACCGTCATGGGCCTCGACGATCCGCAGCTGCGCGTCGCCGCCGCACGCGCCTTCAACACGTACTACGCGCAGGCCTACGCGGGGCTGCGCGACCGGCTCGAACCGGTCGCGATCGTGCCCACGTACGCCCCCGACGAAGCCATCGAAGTGCTCGACCACGCAGTCGGGACGCTCGGGCTCCGGGCCGTCATGTGCACCGGACTGGTGCACCGGCCCCTGCCCGGTGACAACCTCCCGCGCGGCGCGCGTTGGGTCGACGCGCTCGGCCTCGACAGCGCGCACGACTACGACCCACTCTGGCGCCGGTTCGTGGAGCTCGACGTCACGCCCACCTTCCACTCCACCGGCATGGGCTGGGGCAGCCGTACGTCGCCGTCGAATTACGTCGCCAACCACGTCGGATCGTTCGCCGCCGCCGGCGAGGCGCTGTGCCGATCGCTGTTGCTCGGCGGGGTGATGCACCGTTTCCCCGAGCTGCGGTTCGCGTTCTTGGAAGGCGGCGTGACGTGGGCCGCGACGTCTGTGCAGCGATCTCGTCGGGCATCTGGAGAAACGTCACAGTGACGTAATCGGCCGCTACGACCCCGCGCGCCTCGACCGTGCACTCCTCACCACGCTGCTCGAACGGTACGGCGCCGACGAGGTGCGCGCCCGCGTCGGCGATCTCGACGCCGCGCTCCACATGCTGAGCGAACCCGACGAGGACCCTTCGCAGCTCGACGAGTTCGTGACCAGCGGGCTGCGCTCCCCCGCCGACATCCGCACCACGTTCGCACGACAGTGCTTCTTCGGCTGCGAGGCCGACGACCCCACGTGGGCGCTCGCGTTCGCGCCCGAGTATCACGGCACCCGGCTGGGCGCGATGTTCGCATCCGACCTCGGGCACTGGGACGTTCCCGACGCGACCCGCGTGCTCCCCGAAGCGTGGGAGCTCGTGGAACACGGCCACGTCACCACCGACGACTTCCGCGCCTTCACCCACGATCACGCGCTCGGCACTCTGGGGACCGAAGCTGTTCGACCAGACCGTACTGGCCCGCCCGTGACCTACCCGTGGCGCACCGCCTCGGTCGAGACCGGCGGCGAGAGCGATCTACTACGAGGTCACCGGCGCCGACGGCGCACCCACGGTCGTGTTGACCCACGGCGCAGGCGGATCGCATGCAGCGTGGTTCCAACAGGTGCCGGCGCTCGCCGCCGCCGGTTACCGCGTCGTCACCTGGGACAGTCGCGGGTTCGGCTGTTCGACCTACAACAGCGGCGTATTGGGTACCGAAGCCGCGGTCGCCGACCTCGTCGCAGTGCTCGACGCGACCGGCACCGAACGAGCGCATCTCGTCGGCCAGTCGATGGGCGGTTGGTGGGTGACCGCGTTCGCGGCGGCGTTCCCCCGGCGCGTGCGGACGCTCACGTTGTCGAACACCGTCGGCGGACTCTGGACCGACGCGCTCGGCGAGCACTTCGCGAGCTTCGTCGCGGGCGCGCGCCGGACCGACGAGAGCCGGTTGGGCGTGCACAGCGCGCTCGGGCCCGACGTTCGTCGCGCGCGATCCCGCTCGCGCGTTCCTCTACCAACAGCTCAACACGTTCCACGCGCCGCCGATGCTCGAGGTCGCGAAGGCGCTCGCGGGCGGGCGCATCGAACCCGACGCCCTCGACGCGCTCGGGATACCCATCCTCGTGATCACCGGCACCGACGACACGGTGTTCCCCGCGCCGCTCGTCATCGAGAGCTTCCGACGCCTGTCCGACGTCACGATCGTCGAGATCGCCGATGCCGGCCACTCCGCCTACTTCGAGCGGCCCGACGACTACAACGCCGCGCTCGTCGAGTTCCTCGCCGCGTCGGCCGAGTCGGCGAGCGAACGGGACGAGACCTTGTAGGTGAGGGTTCCGGTCGCCGCGAGCGCGCCCGAACCGCTACGCACCTCGGCGTCGCAGAAGACGATCGACCGGCCCCGCTGTGTCACCCAGCCCTCGGCCACGAGATCGTCGTCGACGATCGGCGCCAGGAACCGCAGCTGGATGTCGATCGTGAACAGCTCGCGGGGCTCGTCGTACCCCGAACCGACCGCGGGCACGACGACCGTGTCGATCATCGACGCGATCACCCCGCCGTGCACGACTCCGGCCGGCTGGCGGAACTCCGGCCGGTACGCGAGTCGCATGCGCGCGTAGTCCTGGCGGACCTCCTCAGACTCGACGCCGAGGAACTGCGGGAACCAGACAGTGTCCCACTTCCCGAACCGCTCCCACCGGGCGGCGCGGGCCTGCGCCAGGGGCGGGAACTGCTCGGATCGTGTCGTCATGGTCCTGAAGCTACCGGCGGCCACCGCCAGATCGTCCAGCCCTCGACGGCATCGGCGCCGATCGCCCGGTAGAACGTCGTGCGCGGCGGCGTTCCAGTCGAGGACGGCCCATTCGACGCGGCCCTCGGTCCGGGCCCGTAGCCCCTCGAGCAGCGCCCGCCCGTAGTCCGTGCGCCGGAACCGCGGGCGGACGAAGAGATCCTCCAGCCAGATCCCGTCGCGGCCGAGCCAGGTCGAGAACGTGCGGTAGTACAGCGCCATCCCCGCGACCGCGCCATCGTCATCGACCGCGATCAGCGCCCGCGCGACGGCGTCCGGTCCGAACAGGTGCCGCGCGAACTCGTCGCGCTCGAAGACCACCGCGTCGGGTTCGCGCTCGTACTCGGCGAGCTCGCGCACGAGCGCGAGGATCTCGTCGAGATCGTCGGCGATCGCGTCGCGGATCGTCACTTCTTGACGAACGGCAACGGCACGACGCGGGCATCGAGCAGCTGCCCGCGCACGTCGACCTGGAGCGCGTCGCCGGGCTGCAGGTCGGGCGGAACGAACGCGAGCGCGATGCCGTGTCCGAGCATCGGCGAGAAGTTCCCGCTCGTCACGGCTCCGATCGTCGACGCCGTCGCGCAACACGCGAGAGCCTTCGCGAGGCGGGCGGCGGCCTTCGACACTCAGGCCGCGCAATCGCCGCGCGATCCCCTCCTCGGCCTCTCCGGCCAGGACGGCGCGGCCCCGGAAGTTCGCCTTGTCCCAGCCGACGACCCAACCCAAGCCGGCTTGGAGCGGCGTGATTCCGGCCCCGAGCTCGTGACCGTGCAGCGGGCAGGCCCGCTTCGAGGCGCAGCGTGTCGCGCGCGCCGAGCCCCGCCGGCTCGATGCCCGCGTCGCGCAGCGCGTCCCACAGTCGCGGCGCGTCGGCGGCCGCCACGTGCAGCTCGACGCCGTCCTCACCCGTATAGCCGGTGCCGGCCACGACGAGGTCGCCGACGCGGCGGACCGCGAACCGCGGCACCTCGGCCGCCTCCCGGTTCACCGTCGCGAGCAGCGCGCGGGCTTCGGGGCCCTGCACCGCGAGGACTGCACGGGTCGCGGTGATGTCGGCGAACTCGACGGCGCCGTCGGTGTGGGCAAGCCCCTCGTCGAACGCGGCGAGCATCTCGTCGGTGTTCGACGCGTTCGGCATCACGAAGAATCGATCGGCGTCGACCCACCACACGATGATGTCGTCGACGACATGGGCGTCGTCGGGATCGAGCAGATGCGTGTACTGCGCGCGCCCGCGCTCGATCTTGCGCAGGTCGTTCGTGAGCAGCCATTGCAGGAGCTCGAACGCGCCGGGCCCCGTGCACTCGACGGTGCCGAGGTGCGAGACGTCGAACACCACGGCACGGGTACGGCACGCGCGGTGTTCGTCGAGCACACTTTCGTACTGCAGCGGCATGTCCCAGCCGCCGAACGGCACCATGCGCGCACCGAGCGCCCGATGCCGGGCGTCGAGCGGACTGTGGCGAACGCGGTCGGTCGTTCATGCGCTCTCGGCGGTGGCACCGGTGTCGACCCCGCGCGGCCGGCGTCCGAGGTCGAACGGCACCGGCGGCCGGTCGGAGTCACCGGCGGCGTTACCGTCGCCACCACCGTCGATGGCGGCCTCGACGAGCTGCGACGGCGGCTCGAGGCCGTACTTCACGAGCAGGTGCAGGTAGTCGCGCTGGTACAGCACCCGGATCGACACGTCGGGATGTTGTTCGACCAGCCGCCGCGCCTTGCGGTTCTTCTTCGTCACCAGCTTCTGGTTCAGCGTCGTGATCTCGATGTAGAGGTCGTACGCGGGCAGGTAGAAGTCGGGGGTGAAGGCCTGCACCGGGCGGCCCTCACGGTCGCGCTCGAGCGTGAACGTTCTCGGCTCGTACTCCCAGACGATGCCGTAGAAGTCGAGCAGCTTGGCGAACTGGCGCTCGGAGTTGTGCGCGAACCGGACGAGTTCGTGCGGGAGCACTTCGCTGTCGATGACGCGCTCCCCGGATTTCCTAGCGCGCGGCCGCGCGTGGACTGCCGTCGGTGTCGAACGCGAGCTGCACGGCCTCGGTGATCGTCTGTTGCAGCGGCTCGATGTCGAGCACGACGCTCAACACGCCCTGACCGCCGCGCAGAAGATCCATCACCTGCTCGTCGCTCTGCGCGAGCACGATGTTCGGGCCCTGGATGACGATCCGTACCGATGCCAGGTCCTCGTCGAACGCGCGGAGCGACTCGACCGCCTTGCGCGCCGACTGCAACGAGATGCCGGCATCGAGCATCTGCTTGATGACCTTGAGCTCGACGAGATCGCGGTAGGAGTAGAGGCGTTGCGTTCCGCTGCCGTTCGCGTCCATGACCGACGGGCGCACGAGCTCGGTGCGCGCCCAGTAGTCGAGCTGGCGGTAGGTGATCCCGACGATCTTGCAGACCTGCGGACCGCGGTACCCGGGCTCCGACATCGATGCTCCCTCGCAACCACTCAACGCATTTCCACCGACCCGGGCCCATGAGCCTGGTCACACGAGTGTAGTTACATCGGAGTCGAACGGTAAACCTGAACCTTTTCCACAGGTGAAGATCCCAGACCGCGACAGGAGCGACCGCGGAGCCGACCCGGAGCGACCGCGGAGCCGACCCGGAGCGACAGCGGAGCCGACCCGGAGCGACAGCGCGAGCGACCAGAACACACGGGAGGCGCAGCGCGAGCGACCAGAACACACGGCGCAGCGCGCGTAGCGCGAGCGAGGCAGCGGTTATTGCGCGAAGTCCTCAGGGGTGATGTTGTCGAGGAACTCCCGGAACTGCTCGACCTCGTGCTCTTCCTCGTCGGCCTCGAAGAGCACTCCGGCCTCGTCGAGCACGGCCTCGTCGGCGTAGATCGGGACCTCGGCCCCGAACCGGACCGCGAGCGCGATCGCATCCGACGGCCGCGACGAGATCCGAGACTTCGTGCCGTCGCGCTCGATCTCGATCTCGGCGTAGAACGTGCCGTCGTGCAACGCCGTGATCTCCACCCGATCGAGCTTCACCGCGAGGCCGTCGAGCACGGTCTTGAAGAGGTCGTGGGTCATCGGCCGCGGCGTCTCCATGCCCTGCAGGGCGTAGACGATCGCGGTCGCCTCGGGTGAGCCGATGAAGATCGGTAGGAAACGGGTTCCGCCGTCCTCGCGCAGGAGCACGATCGGCTGATTCGTCGGGACTTCGACGCGCACGCCGATGAGCGAGAGGCGAATCACGGCTGCTCCGTGGGCACGATTTTCACCTTACCACCGGGTTGCGCCGCTAAATCCGGCGCCGGTACAGCTCGTCGACGTACGCATCGGGACGGGCGACGAGCGTGTCCCGGTCGGCCGCCACCACGTACGGGACGTTGCGGTACAGATCGCGCACGTGCAATCCGTACCCGAGCACGTACTCGGTACCGAGCTCGAAACCGCAGTAGTCGATCGCGTGGGGAACGATCCGGCGCCGGGGCCGGTCGAGCATCGCGCACGTGGAAAGCCGCCGGGGGGCGCGGGCCGACAGCTGCCCGACGAGATACGCGAGCGTGAGGCCGGTGTCGACGATGTCCTCTACGAGCACGACGTCGCGCCCGCCGATGTCGGAGTCGAGATCGTGGAGGATCTTGACGCGACCGGAGTCGGGTGCGAAGCGCGAGATCGACATGAAGTCGACCCTGACGTCGATGTCGGGGATGGCGCGGACGAGGTCGGCAATGAAGATCGAGCGCGCCCTTCAGGACCCCGACCAGGAGGACCCCGTCCGGATGGTCGCGTGCGATCTCGGACCCGAGTCGGCGCACGTGATGGTCGATCGCAGCCTGATCGAGCAGGACGGTCGCCGTCACGTCAGTTGAACGTGCGCCGGACCGTCTGGCGCAACAGCGCCGTGCGAAGCCGCCGTCCCAACCCGGCGAGCTCGCCGAGGGTCTCCGACGAGCGCGCTTGGGCCTCGGGATTGCGTTGGCGGCGATACGGCAGCAGCACTTGTTCGAAGAGGCTCGCCTCGCGCTCGGCGAACGCGCGATACATGCGCAGGTGCCGAGGCTCGATGCCGTGGCGCATGAATGCCGCACAGACCCGGGCGACACCCAGCGCGTCCTCGTCGAACAGGACCCGGTCGCCGGTCGAGGGGCTGGGTGTGACGAGTCCGTACTCCTCGAGCCGGGCGAGGTCTTCGTCGGTCATTCCCGCCGCGCGGACCAGCTCGGCGCGGGTCAGGCTCATCCCGCTCTCGGCGGTCGTGAGATCTTCGGGGCCTTCTTCGTCGCGCACCTGCACTGCTTCGGAGCGCGCCTCGGCACTCAGCGCGGCGCGGCGGGTCGCTTCGAAGAGCGCGTCGACGGTGGCGGGATCAACCTTGCGTTCCGCGGGGGGCCCATCGGCCGGCTCGGTGCCGGCAAATCCTCCGTTGCGGTCGACCTCGTCGAGCCGCTCCTTGATGACCTTCAACGGCAAGAAGTGCTCTCGCTGTTGACGCAAGATGAAGCGAAGGCGCTCGACGTCGGCCGGGTAGAACTTCCGGTAGCCCGACGGCGTGCGCTCGGGATCGACGAGACCCTGGCTCTCGAGGAAACGGATCTTCGAGATCGTGATGTCGGGAAACTCGTCGCGCAGCTGATTCAACACGTCGCCGATCGAAGAATGCGCTCGCTTGGCCATGGCTACGCGTCCCGGGCCGGGCCGGGTGTTCCACCCAACACGAACGTCAGGCGATAGCGCCCGATCTGCACTTCGTCGCCGTGGCGCAGCGGCGCTTCGTCGACCCGTTTGCGGTTGACGTACGTGCCGTTGAGCGAACCGACGTCGCGGAACACGTAACCGTTGGCGAGCTTTTCGACCACGACGTGACGACGCGAGACGGTGATGTCGTCGAGGAAGATCTCGGAATCCGGATGCCGGCCGATGGCCGTGACAACCGCGTCGAGGCGATACGACGAACCCGCGTTCGGACCGTGGCGGACGACGAGCATGCCCACTCCCGGGGCGAGCCCGTCGAGGTAGCGATCGAGCTCGTCCTCTTCGGTCGCCGCTTCCACCGCGGACAGGGTGAGGGTCGTCTCCTCGTTGTCGCCCGGCCCCAACGGCGCACCGCACGACGAACAGAAACGGGCGTCTTCCGGGTTCTGATGTCCACAGCGGGCGCAGAGCACGAGCGTCAGGCTATCGGCGGGGATCAGGCACGACAAAGGCCTGCTGAACCTCAACCGGAGGGTGAAGGTGGAGGGTTCGCGACGCTCAACCTTCGGTGAGGCTGCGATACGCGGCGGCGTCGAGCAAACCGGCGACCTCGCTCGGGTCGCTCACCTCGATCTCGAACATCCAACCGGCCCCGTAGGGATCCTGATTGACCAGCTCGGGCTGGTCGGCGAGGGCGTCGTTGACCGCCGTCACTGCTCCGGTGACCGGCACGTACACGTCGGAGACCGACTTCGTCGACTCGATCTCGCTCACGCTCGCGCCGGCCACGGCGTCGAGACCGACGTCGGGCAGCTGCACGAACACGACGTCGCCCAGGCTGTCCTGGGCGAAATCGGTGATACCGACACGGGCAACGGTGCCCGTCAGGCGCACCCATTCGTGCTCGGCGCTGTAGCGAAGATCCTCGGGAATGTCCATGCCCGTGAGCGTACCTACCGCGTGAGCTCGGCGACCTGACCCGCGTGGATCGCAACGAGCCGCCGCGCGTCGACATCGGTCGCGCCTTCTGCCCACACGTGCGTGATCGCGAGCTCCGGGTCGGGCAACACCAGCGCCCAGCCTTCGGGATACACGATCTTCACGCCGTCGACGAGCACGGTCGGAAAGTCCTTCGCCCGCTCCATGACGCCGCGCATCACCGTTCCCTTGCGTTCCCACGGCGTGGGCACGACGTCGTGTGCCACATGCGTCTCGGGTACCTCGGCAACGATCGTCGACAACGCGCGGCCGCTCGACGCGAGCAGGTCGAGCAGGTGCACGAGCGTGGCGACCGCGTCGTACGCGGGGAGGAACGCGGGCCAGATGAAGCCGCCCTCCTGCGACGCGGCGAAATCGACCTCGCCGCTGCCGGCGATCTCCATCAGGTGCGAGGCCGACAACTTGGTCCACGTGATCGGCGCGCCGTTGCGCCGGCCGAGCCGCTCGGCTTCACGGCTGACCGAGACCGGCAACGCCAGCCGCGACCCCGGCCGCTGTTCGCAGACGAGCTTCACCAACGCGAGCAGTGCGGCCTCCGCCGACAACGGCACGCCCTGATCGTCGATGATCGTGGCGGTCTCGCCGTCGGGATCGAAGACGTAACCCAGGTCGGAACCCGAGGTGCGGACCAAGTCGCCGATCACCTTGATGCGGCTCTCGTGGTCGTCGCCGGTTCCCATCGCGCCGCTCGTCGCCGCGAACGGGTTCACCGCGAGCACACTCGCGCCGAGCTTGGCGAGCACGTTCGGCATGATGACCGACGTGGCGCCGAACGAGTAGTCGAGCACGACCTTGAACGCGCGGCGCCGGAGCCGCTCGGGCTGCACGCTCGCTTCGAGGGCGGCCGTGTAGAACTCGATCGCTCTCGGCGGGAACACGATGTCGCCGATGTCGCCCGCGAACGCCCGCCGGAAGTCTTCGCGGTAGAGCAGCCGCTCGATCTTGCGCTGCGCGCCCTCGTCGATATCGGCGCCGTACTCGTCCATGAACCGGATCTCGACGCTGTCCGCATCGCCCGCGGCGAGCCGCACGCTGATACCGCCCTGCGCGCCCTGGGTCCGTACCTGGAATCGGGTCAGCGGCACGGTCGACAGCTCGAGATCCATGACGTGCACGCCGCTCAGGTTCAGACCCGCGATCAGGGCGCGGTTGAGTGCCCGCGCGGAGCGGCTCGTATCGCGGCTCGTGCACACGACCGCGCCCTTCTTGAGCGCCGTGCCGTATGCCATCGCGAGCCGCACGGCGACCTCGGAGGTGATGTCGACGTTCGCGAGGCCCCGAACACCACGCCGCCCGAACAACGTGCGCGCGCCCTTGCTTTCCCACACGATCGACGAGGTGATCAGCGCGCCCGGTTCGACCATCTTGAACGGGTACACCTTCACCGACGGATTGATGATCGCGTGCGCGCCGATGAAGCACTCGTCGCCGATCACCACGTTCTCTTCGATCCGGGCCCCGTCTCGAATGTCGCTCGCGCGGCCGACGACGGCACCGCGCAGGCGCGCCGACGGACCGATGTAGACGTGGTCGTGGACGACACAGCGCTCGAGCTCGGCGTCGGCCTTCACGACGACGTCGGCGCCGAGCACGGTGTAGGGACGCAGCACCGCGCCGGCTTCGATGCGCGAGTTGTCGCCGATCAGCACCGGACCGAACACCTCGGCGTCGGGCGACAGGTCGGCCCCCTCCCCCAGCCACACGCCGTCGCGGACCTCGAAGCCCGGGAGATCGAGATGCATGCGGCCGTCGAGGATGTCCTCGTGCGCCCGGCGGTACGCCTCCAGGGTCCCCACGTCTTCCCAGTAACCGTCGATCACGTGACCGACGAGCTTGCGCCCCTGCTCCAACACCTCCGGGAAGACGTCGCCCGAGAAGTCGACCACCTCGTCCGGACGGATGAAGTCGAAGATCTCCGGCTCGAGCACATAGATGTTCGTGTTGATCGTGTCGGAGAAGACCTCGCCCCACGTGGGCTTTTCGAGGAACCGCTCGATCGTCCCGTCTTCGCGCGTGATGACGATGCCGAAGTCGACCGGGTTCTCGACCCGCTTCAGGGCGATCGTCGCGAACGCATCCGCGGCGCGATGCGCCTTCATCACCGCACCCAGGTCGACGTCGGTCAGCGCGTCGCCGGCCACGACGAGGAACGTCTCGTCGAGCTCGTCCATCGCGTTGCGCACGGAACCCGCGGTCCCGAGCGGCGACTCCTCGGTCGCGTACCGGAGCCGGACGCCGAACTCCGACCCGTCGCCGAAGTAGTTGCGAATGTGATTCGCGAGGAACGCGACCGTGACCACGATGTCGTCGAAGCCGTGGGCCGCGAGCAGGCGCACGATGTGCTCCATCATCGGCGCGTTGGCGATCGGCATCATCGGCTTCGGCTGGTTGCTCGTGAGCGGACGAAGCCGCGTCCCCTCGCCTCCGGCCAGGATCACTGCCTTCATGAACCCACCTCCGCCGCAAGCCGTGCGGTCCGGCCTTCCCGCAACGCCGAGCGCGCTGCCGGAACGTACTTCGCCGCGGCGAAGTATCCGAGAACGATGCCCCCGATCGCGAATCCCCAACCCGTGAAATTGAAGACGAGGCGAACCGAAGCGGCCGCGTCGGCGATCAGGAACATCGGCAACGCCATCATCAGCGCCAGCGTGCCGGCCTTGCCGGCCCACACCACGTCGATGCGGCGCGCGCCGGCGAGTGCCAGAGCGACCGTCGCGACCGCGATGAGGACCTCCCGAGCGAGGACGATCCACAAGATGACGTCGACGCCCGCGCTCAGTCCCTCTCGCAAGAGCGCGATCGCGGCGGCGACGAGCAGCACGCGGTCGGCCGTGGGGTCGAGGATCTTGCCCAACTCGCTGCCCTGGTCGTAGTGGCGCGCGATCCAGCCGTCGATCCAGTCGGTCGTGCCGAGCACCGCGAGGAGCACGGCCGCGCCCCGGCGGGCCGGGTGGGCCTCCCACAGCATCCACAAGAACACCGGGACGCAGAGCAACCGCGCCGCCGAGATGAGATTCGGAATCGTCAGAACCTTCGATCTCGCGGCACCCATCGGGCCCAAGCGTACGGCCTGGGAGCGGGCTCGTGGGCTACAGACCGGCGGTTCCACCCTCGGCGCGCGGATCGGAACCGCAGCGGTAGCCGGGCGAGGTGCACTCGATCGCGTGCGCGATGCCGGGACCGTGCCGATGCCCGCGCACCACGTCGATCTCGTGGCCGCGCCGGCGCAGCTCCTCGATCCAGGCCGGATCGAAGTGATCCTCCATCGCGACGCGGCCCGTGGTCGGGTCGATGGTGAATCGCGGCGCGCTGATCGCCCGTTGCGGATCGTCTCCGTCGACGAGCATCCGCACCAGCAGCTGCGTATGCGTCTGCGCCTGGCCGTGCCCACCTTCGGTTCCGAAGACGAGCCAGGGCCGACCGTCACGCATCGACATCGCGGGGATCAGGGTGTGCAGCGGCATCTTCCGCGGACCGATGCCGTTCGGGTGGGCGTCGTCCAGCACGAACGCCGAACCGCGGTTGTGCAGGTTCAGTCCCCACTGCGGCACCCGCAGTCCCGATCCCGCACCCGAGAAGTTCGACTGGATGAGGCTGACGAGCATGCCGTCGCGGTCGGCCGCACACATGTAGATCGTCCCGCCGTCGGGCTCGGGATGGGCCACCGCGACGCGCGCTCGGAGCGGGTCGATGCCGGCCCGACGCGCCGCGATCCAGTCGTCGCGCAGAAGTCGTTCGGGCGCGATCGACATCGTCTCGGGGTCGCCCAGGTACCGGCGGCGATCAGCCAGCGCGAGCTTCACCGACTCGATGAGCAGATGCTCGCGGTCGGGACCGTCGGTTCCGAGGCCCATACCGTCGACGATGCGCAGCGCTTCGAGCGCGGTCATCCCCTGCGTCGGCGGCGGCATCTCGAGGATCTCGACGTCACGGAACGGAGCGCGCAACGGCGTGACCCACGCGCCGGCGTGCGCGGCCACGTCGGCCGGTGTCATGCAGCCGCCGGCGTCGGCGACGCGCGCGGCGATCGCCGCGCCGATCGGTCCGCGGTAGTACACGTCGGGACCGTCTTCGGCCAGTGCGCGGATCGTGCGCGCGCGAGCTCGGGTTGGCGGACCCAGTCGCCCGCCTCGACCTCGCCGTAGGCGTCGCGGAAGTCGGGGAGGCCGAGGTGGTCGTACATGACCGCGCTGCTCTCGAAGAACCAAGCGCCCCGCCGCGTGACCGGGAACCCTTCTTCGGCGTAGTGCAAGGCCCGCTGCACGAGCGCGCCGAACGACCGCGTCGCGTACTTGTCGATCAGCGTGAACCAGGCCTCGACGGCACCCGGAACGGTCACGGGATGAGGGCCGAACACCGGCATCTCGGTCTCGCCCGACTGCGCGCGCACGAAGTCGGCGGTCGCGCCGGCCGGCGCGCGTCCCACGCCCCGGTACGCGTGCAGCTCGCCGTCCCACACCATGGCGAGCAGGTCGCCACCGAACCCGCACATGTAGGGCGTCACGACACCGAGCACGAAGTTTGCGGCGCACGCCGCGTCGATCGCGTTCCCACCCTCGGCCAACATCGCCGCCCCCGCCGCCGAGGCCAGGTAGTGCGGAGTACAGACGGCGCCGTTCGGGTAGGCACGGGCTTCTTGCAGCCATACGCTCACGGCCGCGGACGCTATACGGGTCGGATCGGATCCGGCGGCGCTGAGTAGTGTCGACCCATGGAATTCAACCTTGCCGACCTGTTCGAGGCAGTCGCCGACACGGTGCCGGATCGCATCGCCGTGATCGCGGGCGAGCGCCGCCTCACCTACCGCGAGCTCGACGAGCGTGCGAACCGCGTGGCGCACTACCTGCGCGATGTCGGTGTCCTGCCGGGCCAGCACGTGGGTATCTACTCGTTCAACCGGGCCGAGTGGCTCGAGGCGATGCTCGGCTGCTTCAAGGCACGGGCCGTGCCGATCAACGTCAACTACCGCTATGTCGTCGAGGAGTTGCGATACCTCTTCGACAACGCCGACCTCGTCGCCTTGATCTTCGAGCGGGAGTTCGGCCCGCACGTCGCTTCGGTGCTCCCCGCCGTCCCGAAGCTGAAGCATCTCGTCCAGCTCGACGACGGCACCGGAACCGACACTGCCGGGCTCGACGCGGTCGACTACGAACAGGCCGTCGCGGCGGCGTCGTCGACGCGCGACGGGCTGCTCCCCCGCTCGCCCGACGACCTGTACGTCCTGTACACGGGCGGCACCACCGGCATGCCCAAGGGCGTGATGTGGCGGGCGGAAGACATCTTCTTCGCCGCGCTCGGCGGCGGCAACTACGGCGGTCCGGGCATCGAGCACCCCGACGACATCGTGAAGAACGTCACTGCCTCGCCGGGCGTCAGCTTCGCGCTGGCGCCGCTGATGCACGGCAACGCGCAATGGTCGGCGTTCGTCGCACTCTTCGGCGGCAACTCGGTCACGCTCAACGCGAGTCGCAGCTTCGACGCCGACGAGATCTGGGACATCGTCGAGCGGGAGAACGTCAGCGTCATCTCGCTGGTCGGCGACGCGATGGCGCGCCCGTTGGTCGATGCCCTCGCGCACCGCAGCGCTCCTCCGAGCCTGTTCGCGCTCGTCTCCGGAGGCGCGATCCTCTCCCCCGCCATCAAACAAGAGCTCAACGAGCGGGCGCCGAACGTCGGCATCATCGACGCGTTCGGCGCATCGGAGACCGGCGCGAACGGCGCAGTCGACGTCACCGACAAGGGCCCGCGCTTTCACATGAACGAATCGACCACGGTGATCACCGAGGCCGGTGAGGTCGCACCGGTCGGCGAGGTCGGGCTCCTGGCGCGACGGGGCCACGTTCCGGTCGGCTACTACAAGGACGCGCAGAAGTCCGCGGCGACGTTCACCGAGATGAACGGCGTGCGCTGGGCGATCCCCGGCGACCGTGCGGTCATCGAGGAGGACGGCACGATCACCGTTCTCGGGCGCGGATCGCAGTGCATCAACACGGGCGGCGAGAAGGTCTTCCCCGAGGAGGTGGAGGCCGTGCTCAAGGCCCATCCCGACGTGTTCGACGCCATCGTCGTCGGCGTGCCGGACGAACGTTGGGGAGAGACGGTCGCGGCCGTGATCGCGCCGCGCGCCGGACACGAGGTGACCCTCGAGTCGATGGGCGAGCACTGCCGTAGTGCGCTCGCGGGCTACAAGGTGCCGCGTCGCATCGTGGTGGTGGACACGGTCGAGCGGACGCCGGCCGGAAAGCCCAACTATCGGTGGGCGAAGGATCAGGCCATCGCGGGCGCGGTCACCTGACGCCGCCGTTCGCCCCTCGATGCCCGGAGAGCACCGCGGCGTCCGTCACCCGGGCATCGACAACATGCCGTACGCGCGACTTGCACTGATCCGCACGACGACCCGCCGGTCCGCCACCATCGCGGCGCGGTACCGGTCCCAGTCGTCGTGCTCGCCGACGCCGGCGCGGTAGTAGGCGACCAGCTCCTCGACGGTCGCGTCGCCCGGGCTCGCGGCCACGGGCGACAACTCGACGTCGCCCTCGAGAACGACATATGCCCAGAAGTCGGGTTGCGTGACGTGCAGCGCCGCCCACGGCTCGCGGACAAGGTTCTTGTACTTGGCCCGATCGGCAGTGATCGAGATGCGGATCACACCGTCGTCGGAGACGTGGTGCAACACGTTCGAGAGCTGCGGCCGGCCGTTCCGGCGGATCGTCGTCAGGACCGAGTGCCGGTTGGTGCGGGCGAATTCGAGTGCGGGGCTCAGTTCCATGCGTTCGTCAACCTCGTTCGGGCACGCCGTGTTCCGGCGAAGGGTCGCGGGCCCGCCCGGCCCCGTTCCCGGCTCACGGCACCTGGTACTGCGCCGCGGTGCGCCGGGCCAGGATCGGCGTGATCAGCTCGGCGATGACCCGCTTGTGCTCGGCGTCGTCGCGATACACGAGATAGTCGTCGATGGTCGCGAAATCCGCCGTGACCGCGAAGGTCGCGTTGGCCTCGTTCAGGCCGAGATCGCGTCCGATCTTGTAGTCGAGGATCTGCGCCAGACGACCGGGCAGGACGGAGAGCCCGTCGGCGACGGCTTGGATCTGCGCGTCGGTCGCGTCGTCGACGAAGGTCAGCAACACGATGTGGCGAATCACAGCAACGCACCATACGCGCCGCCGTCGACCTGGATCGCCGTCCCGGTGAGGTACCCCGCGTGTTCAGAGCACACGAACGCGCCGATCCGGCCGAAATCGGCGGGATCGCCGATGGTGCCGGCCGCGATGCCGGCTGCGGGGTCGCGGCCGGGGCCGTACAACGCGGTGACCCGATCCGTCGCGTGCAGACCGGGCAGCAAGGAGTTGACGGTGACGCCGTCGCTCGCGATCTCGCGCGCCAACGTCCGCAGGAAGCCCGTCAGACCCGCGGCGGGCAGTGTTCGAGAGAATGAGATTCGCGATGGGTTGGCGGACCGCGATCGACGTGATGGCGACCACCCGACCCCACTTGCGCTCGCGCATCTCGGGTACGGCCTCGTAACACATCGCGATCGCGCCGCGGCAGTTCAGCTCGAACGCCTCGAGATACTGGTCGACGGTCGTGTGGGCGAAGTCGCCGGCCGGCGGGCCGCCGGCATTGAGCACGAGGATGTCGATGCCGCCCAGCGCCGCCCGGGCATCGCGGACGAACCCGGCGGCGCCATCGACGTGGGAGACGTCCGCGACGATCGGTACCGCGTCCGGACCGAGGCCGCGCGCCGCGCTCTCGATCGTGTCGCGGTGACGGCCGCAGATCGCGACCTGTACGCCCTCGGCCGCGAGGGCCTGCGCGACGCCGAGTCCCAACCCCCTCGATGCCGCCGCGACCGCAGCCCGGCGACCCGCGATTCCGAGATCCACGTTCGGCCTCCTCGTGCCTGATCGGCGTTCAGTGAATCGGGCCCGCACTGTCGCGCAGCGACTGGGCCCGGCGCCCGGTGCGCAACGCGATGATCTCCGCGCAGATTGCGACCGCCGTCTCCTCGGGCGTGCGGGCGCCGATGTCGAGCCCGACCGGCGACATCACCCGGGCGATCTCGGCCTCGGTCAGCCCGGCCTCGCGCAACCGCTCCGAGCGCTGCTCGTGCGTCCGCCGTGATCCCATCGCACCGAGATACCCGACCGAGGTCCTGACCGCGCCGACAATCGCGGGAACGTCGAACTTGTGGTCGTGCGTGAGCACGCAGATCGCATCGCGCGGACCGAGCTCGTCGCCGACCTTGGCCAGGTACCGGTCGGGCCAGTCGTTGACGATCTCGTCGGCCATCGGGAAGCGCAACACCGTCGCGAACACGGCGCGCGCGTCGCACACCGTCACACGATACCCGAGCACCTTCGCGACCTTGGCCAGGGCCGCGGTGAAGTCGACGGCGCCGAAGATGATCATGCGCGGCGGCAACGCGAACGATTCGATGAACACGCCGACCTCGCGCTCGCGCGCCTCGCCGTGCGCGCCGTAATGACGCGTGGAGGTGAGACCGGCCTCGAGCTCACCCTGCGCGTCACGCGCCACGACCCGGTCGAGGTTCGCATCGCCGAGCGAGCCCGACACGCGACCGTCCGGATGCACGAGAAGTTTCGCGCCGACGCTCGGGCCCTCGGTGACGGTCGCGAGCGCGACCGGCTCACCGGCGCGCAGCGCGTCGCGCAGCTCTTCGTACCGGCTCACCAGTCCAGAGGCTCCACGAACAGCCGGATGGTGCCGCCACAGGTGAGCCCGACCGCGAACGCCTCGTCGTCGGAAAATCCGAACGACACGATGCCGCGATCCTTGTCCCCCGCGAGGATCGCCAAGGCCTCCTGCACGACCGCCCCTTCGACACAGCCCCCGGAGACGGAACCGGCGACCTCGCCCGCGTCGTTCACAGCCATCGTCGCGCCGGGGTCGCGTGGACTGGACCCCTCGGTGCCCACGACGCGCGCGATCGCGACGCGACGGCCGGCGGCGCGCCAGCGCTCGATGTCATCCAGGACTTCCTTCATTGCGCGATCACCCGAGTGAGCTCCTCCAACGCAGCCAGCGAATGGCCCTCCACGAACGCATCAACGTACGGCAACGCCGCGGCCATTCCCTGCGCCAGGGGCGCGTATCCCGGGCTCGCCTTGAGCGGGTTCACCCAGACGATGCGATACGCGACCCGGTCGAGGCGCGCCATCTGCTCGGCCAGCACGGCCGGATCGCCACGGTCCCAGCCATCGGAGAAGACCACGACGACCGCGCCGCGGGCCAAGCCCCGTATCCCCCACTCGTCGTTGAACCGGCGCACGCCCTCGCCGAGGCGCGTGCCCCCCGACCAATCGGTCACGCGGCGCGCGGCCACGCGCAGAGCGGCGTCGGGATCGCGCGATGTCAGTTCGCGCGTGACGCGCGTGAGGCGGGTGCCCAACGCGAAGGCCTCGACGCGCGAGCGACCGACCACGGCCGCGTGCAAGAACCGCACGAACGCACGCGCGTACGGCTCCATCGATCCGCTGACGTCGAGGAGCAGGACGAGCCGCCGGGTGCGCTCCCCCGGGCCGACGAACGCGCGCTCGACCGGCTCGCCACCCGCCCGCATGGAACGGCGGACGGTCCGGCGCAGATCCGGTGACCCACGGTGCGAGCGCGCCGGCTTGCGCCGCCGCGAGGGGCGGGCCGCGCCGAGCAGGCGGAGATCACTCATCAAGTGGCGGGCCTCGACGAACTCCGCCGGCGTGTACAGCGCGAAGTCGCGGTGGCGCAGGACCTCACGGGTGCTCCAGCGCAACGTCACGACGGGCGCGTCGGCCCCGACCTCGTCGGCGCCGGGCGCGACCTCGTCGGCGCCGGGAATGTCGAGCGCGATGATCACCTCTTCGGGCGGGAGCTCGACCTCGTCGGGACCGCTCGACCGTTGATCCCAAAAGACGGCGAAGGCACGGTCGAACATCGCGATGTCCTCGGGCCGGTTGACCACCGTGGCCCGGCCGGCCCAGTACACGCCCTCCCGGCTCACGAGGCCCACACATCCGAGCGCCTCCGCGAACGTCAACGTCGCGCCGACGGACACCTCGACGCCCGCCGCCCGCAGCAGGCGGACGAACGCGACCGCCATGCGTTCCGGCGCGTTCGGAACGGCGTCGTCAGGCACCGCGCGCCACGGCGTTGCGCACGAGGTCGCCGAGACCGTGACTGCGCACCCGTTCCTGGTCCTCGCGGTACTTCAGGATCGTCCCGAGGGTCGCGTCGACCGCGCGTTCGTCGAGGCGGACCCGGCCGAGCGTCGCCAACGCCTCCGCCCAATCGATCGTCTCCGCGACACCCGGGGGCTTGTAGAGCTCGAGGCCGCGCAGGGCTTCCGCCGCCGCCGCGACGTCGCGCGCGAGCAGCTCCGGGACCTGGGGCGCGCGCAGCCGCACGATCGCGAGCTCCCGTTCGAAGTCAGGATGCGCGATCCAGTGGTAGAGACACCTGCGCTTCAGTGCATCGTGGACGTCGCGGGTGCGGTTCGAGGTGAGCACCACCACGGGCGGCACCTCCGCGCGCACGACTCCCAGCTCCGGAACCGTGATGGTCCAGTCGGAGAGGATCTCGAGGAGGAACGCCTCGAACTCGTCGTCGGCGCGGTCGATCTCGTCGATCAGCAACACCGGCGGTACGGCGCCTCCCGAGGCGAGCGCGCGCAGGAGCGGTCGCTTGACGAGGAAACGCTCGGAGTACAGCTCGTCCTCGTCGACGCGTTCGTGGCTGGCTTCGACCACGCGTAGGTGGAGCAGTTGGCGCGAGTAGTCCCACTCGTAGACGGCCTGCGCCGCGTCGATGCCCTCGTAGCACTGGAGCCGCAGCAACTCGGCCCCCGTCCAACGCGCCAGCACCTTGGCGACCTCGGTCTTGCCGACCCCCGCCTCGCCTTCGAGCAACAGCGGCCGCTGCAGGCGCAAGGAGAGGAAGATCGATGTCGCGAGTCCTTCGTCGGCGAGATACTCGTGGTCGGCGAGGCCCTTGGAGACCTCGGCAACGGTGTCGGGCAGGAGCGGCTGCACCCACCCAGGCTACCGGCGCCCGCGATATCCCCTTAACCTCGCGCCATGCACGATCTCGTGATCCGCGCCGGAACGGTCGTCGACGGTACGGGCGCGCCGCCCGTCACGGCCGATGTCGCGATCGACGGCGACCGGATCACCGCGGTGGGCGCGGTGACCGAGCCCGGTCGCAACGAGATCGACGCGAGCGGCGCGTTCGTGACCCCGGGCTTCGTCGACGTGCACACGCATCTCGATGCGCAGGTCGCCTGGGATCCCGACGCGACCTCGTCGTGCTGGCACGGCGTCACGTCGGTCGTGCTCGGCAACTGCGGCGTCACCTTCGCGCCGGTACGCAAGGGGCAGGAGCGGTGGCTCGCCGAGCTCATGGAGTCGGTCGAAGACATCCCCGCCGACTCCATCCTCACCGGACTCGCCTGGAACTGGGAGACCTACGGCGAGTACCTCGACGCGATCGACGCGATGCCCAAGGGCGTCAACGTCGGCGGCATGGTCGGGCACTGCGCGGTGCGCCACTACGCGATGGGTGAGCGCAGCCTCGACGAGACGCCCGCGACCGACGCCGACATCGCGGCGATGTGCGCGCTCGTCGACGAGGCAATGGGCGCGGGTGCGCTCGGCTTCTCGACCTCGCGCACGCTCTTGCACCGTGTTCCCGACGGCCGGCCCGTCCCGGGAACCTGGGCCGACGAGCGCGAGCTCCTCGCGATCGCCGACGTGCTCGGCGATCGCGGCCGCGGCGTCTACGAGGTCGCGCCGCGCTTCGAGCGCCCCGGCGCGCAGTACGAGGGCACTCGCGCCGAAGTGCGCTGGATGGCCGAGATCAACCGGCGCACCGGGCGCCCGGTCACGTTCGGACTCGCGCAGAGCAACTCCGGGCCGGAGCTGTTCCGAAAGATCCTCGAGCTGGTCGACGAAGAGGGCGAGCGCGGCGGCGAGCTGCGCCCGCAGACCACGGCGCGCGGCATCGGACTGCTCTTCGGACTCCAGCACCGCACGTTCTTCGACCGCGCGCCGGCATGGTCGGCACTCCAGTCGTTGCCGCTCGACGAGCGACTCGCGGCGCTGCGCGACGACGCCCGCCGCGCCGACCTGGTCGCGGCCGCCGAAGACGGGAACACGCCCGGTCTCGACTGGAACGGCGTGTACGTCCTGACCCACGGCGCGGTCGACTACTCGGCCGACCCCGCAACATCGCTCGCCGCCCACGCGGCCCGCCACGGCGAGTCGATAGCCGCGGCGTTCGTCCGGATCTCGCTCGAATCCGACGGCCGGGCGCTGTTCAACTACCCGTTCCTCAACCAGCGAATGGACGCGGTCGAGGAGATGCTCGATCACCCCCGCATGGCAATCGGTCTCGGTGATTCGGGCGCGCACGTGGGCCTGATCATGGACGCGTCGCTCCCCACCTGGTTCCTCCTGCACTGGGTGCGCGACCGGCGCAAATACACGATCCAGGACGCGATCCGGCGCATGACCTCGGACACCGCGCAACTCTTCGGTATCGCAGGTCGCGGGGTGCTGCGCACCGGCGCCTTCGCCGACGTCAACGTCTTCGACCTCGACGCGCTCGCCCTGCACCTCCCCGAGTTCGTGCACGACTTTCCCGGTGGCGCGGGCCGCTACGTGCAGCGTTCCGACGGCTACCGCGCGACCGTGGTGAACGGTGTGCAGTTCGTCGACAAGGGAGTGCCGACGGGCGCGCACGCGGGTCGCACGTTGCGGTCGTCCCGCTGACCCGGAACTCGCCCCTCACGCACCCCCTGCCGACCAGCCGAGATGCCCGGATTATGGGGCTTGCGACCGCTACCATCACCGGGTTGATCCTGGGTCGTTACGCGCTGCGCTGGGTAGGAAGAACAAATTGACGCCTCGGCCGCTCCGAACGCCACGCCGCCCATGACCGCGCCCACGATCGAATCCCGTCCGACCACGCTGCCGTATCTCCCGGGGCTCGACGGACTGCGCGCGATCTCGGTCTTGGCCGTGATCGTGTTCCACCACTATCTCGTGGGTGGGCACGAAGCCGGGTGGGCGCCCGGCGGCTACCTCGGCGTCGAGGTCTTCTTCGTCGTCAGCGGATACCTCATCACCTCGCTGCTCCTGGGCGAGCGCCGCGAGACCGGGCGGGTCTCGCTGCGCGAGTTCTACCTCCGCCGCGCACGCCGGCTGCTCCCGGCGTTATTCACGCTGTTGGCCGTCGTGATCGCTTACGCGCTGCTGTTCTTGCCCGACGCGATCGGCACTCTGCGGTCGGATGCGCTGGCCGCACTGACGTACACGAGCAACTGGTGGCAGATGATTGCCCACCGCTCGTACATCGCCGAGGCCGGACGGCCCGAGCTCTTGAAGCATCTCTGGTCGCTCGCGATCGAAGAGCAGTACTACCTCGCATGGCCGTTCGTGTTGCTCCTCGGGCTGCGGAAGCTCGGTCGCCGCCGCATGCTCGTCGCCATGCTTGCAGTCGCACTGGTGTCGACGTTGCTCCTCGCGCTCACCGCGCACGGCAGTGTCGACGACGCGTACTACGCGACCTACACGCGGCTCTCCGGGCTCCTGCTCGGCTCCGCGTTCGCGTTCTGGTTCGCGCCGTATCGCATTCGGGGCGTGCCGGGCCACGGCGTCCGCGCCGCGCTCGACCTGGCCGGCGCGTCGGGATTGGTGGTGCTGCTCGGCGCGTTCGGCGTCCTGCATCCGTTCGGCATCCACGGCTTCTCGTTCCCCACGTCGCACACCGACAACCTGGCGGTGTTCCACGGCGGCTTCCTGCTCGTCGACCTCGCGACCATCCTCGTGATCGCGGCGGCCGTGCACCCGTCGTCGGATGTCGGGCGCGCGCTCGGTTGGAAACCGTTGCAGTGGATCGGGGTCCGTTCCTACAGCCTCTATCTCTGGCATTACCCGATCTTCTGCATCACACGACCCGGCCTCGACATTCACCGCCTCGGCATCTGGTTCCTCTCGATCAAATTCGCGGGCTGGCCGGTGTTCGTGTTCCGGCTCGCGCTCTCGTTCGCGGCGGCCGAACTCTCGTTCCGCTTCGTGGAAACACCGATTCGCAAGGGCGCGATCGGTCGCTACCGCGAGATCGTGCGCGCCGCGGTCGGCGAGCACCGCCAGCGACTCGTACGCCGGGGCGCGGTCGTCGCGGGAACGCTGGGAATCGTCACGGTGATGCTCGGCACCGGCCTCGCGACCGCGCAGGCCCAGGCGCCGAGCGTTCCCGGTATAGCCGCCGGCGCGTCCGACAACGGCGGTCAGATCAGTCAGAGCGCGATCAACGCGCTGAGGGGATCGACGCCGACGACCCACCCGTCACCGACTACCAAGCCGGGCACGACCGTCCCCGGCCGCAAGCCGACGTCGACGACCAAACCGCAGAGCATTCCCGCGCACGTCCTCGGCATCGGCGACTCCGTGATGGAGGGCGCACAGGCGAGCCTCATCGCGACGATCCCCGGGATGGCGGTCGACGCGATCAAGAGCCGCCAGTTCTTCCAAGCGATCCTGATCGTGCAGCAGTACAAGACGCTCGGCCTGTTGCCGGGCACGATCGTCCTCCACCTCGGCACCAACGGGCGCATCACCAGTGACCTGTTCAACCAGATGATGCAAACCATCGGCCCGGGTCATCAGGTCTACTTCCTCACCGCGCGCGTCCCTCGCCTCTGGGAGAGCGAGGTCAACGTGACCTTGCATGACGGGGTGGCGCGTTGGCCGAACACGCACATCCTCGAGTGGCACGACTTCGCGACGTGTCACGACGACTGGTTCGTGACCGACGGATTCCACCTGCGGACCGCGGGCCAGCACGCGTACGCGGAGTTCGTGCAGGAAGGTCTACGCGGGAAAGCCCCGACGACTTGCACGAAGTAGCGCCGCCTACCGGTGGAGCAACCAGTCGATGAGCTGCAAGAAGCGGAATCCGAGGTAGATCGCGGTCGCGGCGCCGACCAGCTTGAGGTGCCAGGGGATGGCAGGCGCCGGTTCGTCGGCGGGCCGGGTCATGCCCGGGATGAGACCGCGCTCCACGACGTTCCCGCACTTCGGGCACGTCGCGTCCGGGCGCACGGTCGACGGCGTCAGGAACTTGTTGCAGCTCACACACCAGGGCATCACCGCCATTGGAGCACTCGCCGCGGTCGCCGCAATAACCGCGCCCGCAGGAGCGGAACGGCCGTTCGGGTTCCTACCAAACCCTTGCCTTCCTCGAACCAAGCCCTCAGGCCCGTCGTGGACCATGACGGTGATGGCATCCGCGGCGCACACGCTCCCTCCCCCGGTCCGGTTCCGAGCGCTCGGGACCACGGCCGTCGTCGCCGTCACCGATGTCGCGGCCCGCGCCGAAGCGGGGGCGATCCTCACCGACGAGCTCGCCGCGATCGACCGCGCGTGCAGCCGGTTCCGCTCCGATTCCGAGCTCGCCCGGGTGAACGCGGCGGCGGGACGATGGGTGACGGTCTCCCGCCTCTTCCTCGACGCGCTCGCCGTCGCTCTGGATGCGGCCCGGACCACCGACGGCCGCGTCGACCCCACCATCGGCCGGGCCTTGCGCATGCTCGGCTACGACCGCGACTTCGCTTCGGTCGCGGCCGAGGGCATGCCCCTACGGGTCCACTTCCAGCGGGTTGCGGGCTGGCGAGCCGTCAGCGTCGACGCGGCGCTGGGCCGGGTCCGGATCCCGACCGGCGTCGAGCTCGACCTCGGCGCCACGGCCAAGGCGTTCGCGGCCGATCGGGCCGCCGCCCGCATCGCGGCGGCAACCGGAGCCGGCGTCGTCGTGAACCTGGGCGGCGACTGCTCGATCGCCGGCACCGCCCCGCCCGGCGGTTGGACCGTGCGCGTCACCGACCGCCACGACGCGCCGGAGACGGCGCCGGGCGTCACCGTGGCCCTCGTGGCCGGCGGCCTGGCGACCTCGGGCACGACCGCCCGGCGTTGGACGCGCGGTCGTCGGGAGCTCCACCACGTGATCGACCCGGATACCGGCTGGTCGGCGGCGCCGGTGTGGCGCACGGCGACGGTCGCCGCGCCGACCTGCGTCGACGCCAACGTCGCGACGACCGCGGCCATCGTCCTCGGCGAACCGGCGATCTCGTGGCTCGAAGCGCGCGAGCTTCCGGCCCGCCTCGTGCGGCCCGACGGGTCGACCGTCACCCTCGGCGGCTGGCCCCGCGAATAGCCGGACAACCGGTACGGACACCGCTCGGTGCCTCATGGCATCGGTCACAACTGTCCATTTGGGTATCTGGCAGCGTCCGGCAGATGCCGAGACACTGCACGTGCCCACCGACACGAGCCGAGCCCTCTCCGTACCGGGATCGCGACCGATCCGGGTCGGAACATGGGCCCGGGTCGAACTCGGCGGTGGCGACGTCTGGGCCGGGCGCGTCAGCTACGTCGAAGGCGAGTTGGTCGGCCTGAAGGCCTCGACCATCGTGGCGGGCCGGGTCAAGAGCGGCGACACCGTCACGTTGGTGGTGGGCAACGGCGAATCGATGGTCGCGGCACAGGCCCGCGTGCTCTCGGCGTCGGGTTCGTTCATGCGCTTGTCGCGGCGCGAATCCTCCGAAGGTCTCGAGCGGCGACGAGCGCTGCGAGTGCCCGTCGAGCAACGGGTACAGGTCGAGTACTCCGGGCACGGTGAGCACGAGACGTGCGCCGCCCAACTCACCGACATGTCGGCCTCGGGGTGTGCGATCCGGGCCGCGATCCAGCTCCCGGTCGGCCGCCTGATCTCGATCTCGGTCCGGATCGTCGGCACCGACCTCACCCTCACGGGCAAGATCGTCCGGGCCTGGCGCTCCGACGTGGAGTGGGGCGAGCACACCGGCATCCAGTTCGATGCCCTCCCGGCCTCCACGACCAGCCTGATCAACCGCTACCTCGTCGAGCAGCTCCGGGAGACCTCGAACCCCCGGGCGAACTGCGCCCGCCGGCCCCCCGTCCAGGCCTAGCCGCGCCCACCCCCTCGGGTAGCCGGGCAGCTCAACTCCGGCACTGCCGGGCCGATCGAAGACGCATGAAATGGTGCGCTCCGCGGTGAGCTCCTTCGACGAGGTCCTGGCGTCGCCCGAATGGGCATTCACGGTCGCGGCAGCACTCGAACAACAGCTGGCCGACGACCGCATCCTCACGGTCGGGACGGCCCGGGCGAGCGTCGCCGACGTCATCGGCGGCGAGCCGTCGCGCACCGCCGCCATGAGCTTCACGACCGGCGACGGTCAGTGGGGCTCGATCGCGCTCGTCGCGCTCTCGGCCTTCGCCGCCGCGCTCGAAGCCGCGGCGTCGGACGAGATCTTGTTGACCTCGTGCGCCGGCGCGCTCGAAGCCGCCGGGCGCACGATCAGCGAACAAGCCGTCACCGACATCGAGACCGAACCCGCCTACGAGACCGACCCCGGCGCGGGCAGCGACGAACCGGCCGACGGCGACCTCGCGGTGTTCCCGCTCCTCGACGGCACCGCCCTGCTGGGGTGTCTCGTGCTGCGCGTCGGTTCGACCCGCGGCGCAACGACCGGCGCTCCCGCCACCCCGGCCGATGACGGGCCCGCGAACGTCGCGCCGGCCACGCGCGGCGCATCCGCAGCTCCGTACGTGCTGGCCGACGTCGAGATGGGCGTCACCGCCGAGCTCGGCCGCTGCCGCATGACGGTCCGCGAACTGCTGTCGATCACGCCGGGCGCGGTCATCGATCTCGACCGTGCGGCCGGCGCGCCCGTCGACGTCTTGGTGAACGGCACGCTGATCGCTCGCGGCGAAGTCGTCGTCATCGACGAGGAGTTCGGCATCCGGATCTCCGAACTCGTCCCCCAACCGGCCGCGGCGCGTTAGCACCGGCCGCGACGAGACACGATCATGCCCTCGCTGTATCCCGCCCCAACCGAGCAGGACGTCGAAGCGTTTCTCGCCGCGCTCCTCAGCGGTGCGGCCCACGTGGCCCGCGCCCAGTCGGCCGAGCCGGATCGCGAACCGACCGGAGTCATGATCGAGTACGTCACCGATGACGACGCGATCGCCGCGATCGCGTTCGCCGACCACGGCGCGGTCAACTTCCTCGGTGGCGCGATTGGCGCGATCGAGGCCGCGACCGTTCAGGAAACCGATACGTAAATCGTCGCTCCACGACGCGGCGGCGGAGAGCTTCCGCGAAGTCGCGACGGGCCTGGTGCCCGCCTTGAACGGCGAATACACCCCGGCGCTGCACCTGTCCGAGGTCCACCGCCTTCCCGGTGAGCTGAGCGAAGAGATCAAGCAGCTGTGGCGCAATCCCCGGGGCAAGCGCGGCTACCGAGTCACCGTCGACGAGTACGGCTCGGGCACGGTCATCCTCTACCTGGGCTGACCGGACCGGCCGCCCACTGCGGTCAGCCCATCGGGTCGTCGTGCGCGCCCGGGTGCGGCGCGCTAGACCGGTCGCCATGCTTTCACGCGAGGAACCGGATCTCGACGCGCCGAGGCTGCGCTCGTCGGTCAGCCGACGTTCGTTGTTGAAGGGAATGGCCGTCGCCGGCGCGGGCGTCGCGATCGCAGAGCTCTCGGGCTGTACGTCTTCGTCCAAGTCGGCGACGCCGTCGTCGTCGACCTCGGCCGCGAGCAACACGACCACGTCGACGACGACGCCGTCGGCGATCCCGAAGGTGGTGCGCAAGCCCGGGTCGCGGCCGAACCCGAACCTGCCCGAAGGCACCGACACACTGCCCAAGATCGAACACATCATCGTTGTGATGATGGAGAACCACTCCTTCGACGCGCGCTTCGGGATGCTCGGCCGCGGCGACGGGTTCGCGCTCGACGGCAACGGCCGGCCCCTCGACGCGAACCCCATGAAGGACGGACGGCTCCTGCGCGCCTTCCACATGCCCTCGACGTGCCAACTCGACGGGTCGCCCGGGCAGAACTGGATTGCGAGCCACGACTCGTTCGACAACGGTCGCAACGACGGCTTCGTCCGCGCCAGCGGGCCCGTATCCATGGGCTACTGGGACCAGACCGACATCCCCTTCTACTACGGCCTGGCGAAGACGTTCCCGGTGTGCGACCGCTACTTCTGCTCGACCCTCGCGCAGACCTACCCGAACCGGCGCTTCCTGATCGCAGGTACCGCATCCGGGGTCGTGACCACCGAGCGCGTCGAACCTCGACAAGTTCCGGCCGGCGAACGGCACGATCCTCGACCGCCTGCACGCGCACGGCATCACGTGGCGCGACTACTACACCGACCTCCCCGGCGTCGCCGTGATCCTCGAGAACACGTCGAAGTACCCGGCCAACCTGTCACCGATCGACCAGTTCTACAAGGACGCGGCCGCGGGATCGCTGCCCGCGGTGAGCTTCGTCGATCCACGATTCGGCGACGGGCCGACGGTGCCCGGCAAGCCGACCGCTCTCGCGGAGTCCGAGGAGGACCCCGACGACATCGCCTACGGCGAGAACTTCGTCTCCCGGGTCGTCAACGCCGTCTTCCAGAGCCCGAACTGGAAGAACACGATGCTCATCTACACCTACGACGAACACGGCGGCTACTACGACCACGTCCCGCCGCCGCGCGCGCTCAAGCCCGACAACATTCCGCCCGGTGCCGACGAGCCCGGCATCACCGGCTCGTACGACCGGCTCGGCTTCCGCGTGCCGACGGTGATCGTCTCGCCCTACGCCAAGCGCGGGTACGTGTCGTCCGAGGTGCACGACCACACCTCGATCATGAAGCTGATCGAGACGAAGTGGAACCTCGGCGCGCTGACGTACCGCGACGCGAACGCGAGCAACCTGCTCGACTCGATCGACCTCGTCGGACCGCCCACGTTCGCCGAGCCGCCAACGCTCCCGGCGCCGGGCAAGCTCGGGCTCTGCACGCCCGGAAGGCCCGGAGGGCCGATCCCGCCCGCCGACGCGATCGTGGCCGCGAACCGGGCCTCGTCGCTGCGTATCGGCGCGACCGCCTAGCGTGTCGGCCATGGCGTTCGACGTACGCAGCCGGATCGACGGGCCCGGCACCGAGCTCGACGCCTTCGACGCGGCCCGGTTCTTCGACGACGAATTCCCGGCCCGCCTCGACGAGCACCGCGACGCGATCGTACCTGCGTTGGCGTTCATCCGGCCGCGACCGCTCGCCGTCGAGGTCGACGGCGACGCGTGGACCCTGGCGGCCGACGAACGCGGTGTCACGATCGAACGGGGCGCTGATTCCGGTGTGCGCGCGCACGTGCGACTGCCGGCTGCGCAGCTCGCCGACCTCGTCGAAGATCAACAGACGTTCATGAGCCTGTGGGCGTCGGGCGCGCTGGAACAACACGCGGGCAACGTCGGTCATCTCCAGGATTGGTGGCTCGTGCTGCGCGCCGCGCTCGACGGGATACCGATCTTCACACCCGGGTCGATCTCCCTCGACGATCCCGAAGGGCGGCCACTCGACCTGCACCGGGCGTTTCGCCCCGACGACGACCGCGACGAGATGCGCCACTTCCTCGAGACCGCGGGCTTCTTGCACATCGAGGGTCTCTTCGACCCCGAGGAGATGGCGCGCGGTCTCGGCCGAAATGGACCGCGCCACGCCCACCTACCGCGAAGGCGACGGCCGGTCGTGGTGGGCCCGCACCGCGCAGGGCGACACCCGCGTCGTACGCATGCAGGGCTTCGACCGCGAATCCGACGGCGCCCGCGCGATCACCGAGGACACGCGCTTCTTGGAGCTCGCGTCGATCCCCGGAGCCGGGCACCAATTCGGCACCAAACGCGCGACCAACCGCATCGAAGCACTCTTCAAGCCGATCGGCGTGACCGAGGGCATCTCCGACATCCCGTGGCACAAGGACTGCGGGATCGGGCGCCATTCCTACGATTGCTGCGGCCTCACCGTGGGCATATCGGTCACCGGCGCCGACGAGGTCTCCGGCCAGCTCTGGGCGCTCGCGGGATCGCACCGCGCGCTCGTGTGGTCGGGGGTCCGTCAACCCGATCTCGACCTTCCGGAGGTGCCGTTGCCGACCCGCACCGGCGACGTGACGATGCACCTCAGCTGCACGATGCACATGGCGCAGCCACCGACGCAACGCGAACGCCGCGTCATGTACAGCGGCTTCGGGCTCCCGCCCCTCGCCAGCGCCGACCCGAACGCCGTCGCTGCGGGTCGCGCCCGCCTCGGTGCCGTGCGCGAAGGCGCGCCGCTCACCGTCCTCGATCGCCACTTCAAGAGTTAGGACGCCACGTGCTCGAGTTCGACCCGCTCGACGAATACCCGATCCACCAGGTCGCGCTCCCGATGCGTTACGTCGGAAGCAGCGACCGCAACGTCTACGACCGATGCATCTACCAAGGCGTCGACCACGAAGCCGACGCATACTTCATCACGGGCATGGGCGTGTACCCCAACCTCGGCATCATGGACGCGTACGCGACGGTGCGCCGCGGCGACAAGCAGTGGGCGATCCGGACGTCCGGCTCACGGCCCGCCGACAAGATGAGCCAGCAGATCGGCCCCTACCGCATCGAGGTGATCGAGCCGTTCCGCGAGCTCCGCCTCATCTGCGACGCCGACGACTACGGCATCGGGTTCGACCTCACCTATCGCTCGGAGTACGGACCCATCTCCGAGCCCCAACACATCCGGCGCCAGGGCGACCGCATCCTCCTCGACGCGTCCCGGTTCGCAGGCGTCGGCACGTGGGAAGGCGAGTTGCGGGTCGAGGGCGACACGATCGCGGTCACACCCGATCGCTACACCGCGACGCGCGATCGTTCCTGGGGTATCCGACCGGTGGGCGAAGCGGAGCCGGCCGGCCGGCCAAGCGAGTTCACCGGCATGTGGTGGTGCTGGATCCCGCTGCGCTTCGACGACTTCGCGCTGCACCTCATCTTGGAGGAGGATCGCGACGGCTTGCGCAATACCAACTACGCGATGCGCGTGTTTCCGGAGGGGTCCGGGCGCGCGCCCGAACAGCTGGGTTGGCCGCTCCCCGAGATCCGTTACCAGTCGGGCACGCGCAACCCCACCGGCGCCTCGATCGAGCTGACGAACCGCGAGGGCAAGCGGTCGACGCTCGAGATCGAGCCGCTGATCGGCATCCCGCTCAACGTGGGTTGTGGGTACGGCGCCGATCCGGACTGGACACACGGCCTCTGGAAGGGCGACGGCTGGATCGAAGGTTCGAAGTACGACCACACCGACCCGGCGGTGATCGGTCGCGCCGCGTTCTCACTTTGGGATCACGTCGCCGCGCGTGACGTTCGAGGGCCACGAGGGCTACGGAATCTTCGAACACGGATGCATCGGCGCCCACGCTCCGAGCGGCTTCGACGATCTCATGTCCGTCGCGCCCTGAGCGGCCGCAGCGACAGCGGAGCCGACCGGGAGCGACAGCGGAGCCGACCGGGAGCGACAGCGGAGCCGACCCGGAGCGACAGCGGAGCCGACCCGGAGCGACAGCGGAGCCGACCCGGAGCGACAGCGGAGCCGACCCGGATGGGAGGCGCAGCGACGCGAGCGACCAAGAATAATGGGAGGCGCCAGCGCGAGCGACCAAGAGTAACGGGCGGCGCCGCGCGAGCGACCAATCCACAACCGCGGCCGCGGAGCCGACCGAACGGGCGGCGCCTCCCATTGCGTCGGAGCGTCAGGGCTTCACGCGAGACGGGTCGGCGAACGCGAGCAGGGCGGCGCGGTCGGCCGGGAGCACGTAGCCGGCTTGGATCGTCTTGTCGGCGTCGGTGTCGTATCGCTGCTGGTAGGCGGCGCGCCTCGGGTAGAGCTGGGCCAGACGCGCCGCGGAAAAGGGCTTCGTCGATCCGAGCAGCAGGCAGAGCAGCGCGGGGTTCGACCCGGGGACGCCGGAGAGGACGTCGACCGGCACGTCGACCGGCGGTGTGCGGATACCTCCGAGCGCGATGCCGTCGACATCGCGGCGGACCGCGGGTGGCGAGCCGTTCGTGACCTCGAGGCGGGGCGCACGGGCAGGTGGCGTGCCGGTCCGCACCCACGTGTCGAGCGCGCGCAACGCCGCCTTCGCCACGAGGTGCATCGGACCGTTGTTGATCGGCGCGCCGCACTGGAGCGTCTGGGCGACCGAACCCAAGAGGTGCACGTCGGCGTGAGAGGTGCCGGCGACTTCCCAGAGCCGAAAGTCGTTGCTGTCGGGCTGACGCGCCGCGACCGAGTCGAGCACGCCGGTGACGTCGCTCTCGGCCTGGAGGTCGAGAACGGGCACGCCGGTGTCGGTGCGGAGAATGGTCGGCGCGCGACCGATTCCACCGGCAAGGTCCGCGAACTTGCCCGGACCGACCAACGGCAAGGGAACCGACGCGCGGCTGTGGACGAAGAAGCCGTCGAACGCGTGCGTGAGTGGCTGCACACCGTTGATGTAGGTCGTGAGCGCGATCGCCGACTGCGACTCACCGGCGGCGAGGATCCGTTGCGGCAACATCGCGCCCATCGCGGGCCCGCCGGCGCGCAGCGCCCGCGCGACCTGGGTGAAGATGTCGAACGAGAATCCGTCACCAGGGTGCTCGAGTGATCCGTAGCGCGCAGGGTCGATCGCCTTCAGGCCCTTGCCCGCGACGCTCCCCGCCGCCGGCACCGAGACGAGGACGGGCCCGCCCGAGACGCCGATCTTCTGGGCCGACACCCCGACCCAGGCGTCACCTTGGCGGATCAGTTCTTCGCGCAGGCTCGTGTAATCCGGGTCGGCGTCGACGCCGCCGCTGACGTTCAGCCACTCGACCACGACCGTGCCGCTGAACGCCGCCGCGTTCGCGGGCCGGCGAACGAGTACACGGGTGCGGTACGCGGCGGCGACGTTCGGAACGAAGGTCCATCGACCGTTCGTCGCCAGTGCACCTTTCGCCCGGTACGACGTCGCCATACCCGCCGCGACGTACTCGTGCTGGACGTACCCGGTGCCGTCCAGAGCCTCCGACGTCGACGCGCCCATGAATACGCCGGCCCCGCCGGTGATCTCGTGCGACAGGTCGGCGACGGGACCCGCGGGCCGCGAAACGAGCGTCGTGGAGGTCGCGGTCGCTGCGGTCCCGCCGGAGGTTGGCGGGGCTGCGCCTTTGGCGGAGCAAGCCGCCACGACCAGTGCGATCGCGCTGCACACGGCGATCACCGCTCGACGGCTTCCCCGGCGCCGCGACTCACCACCGTGCACGCGCATACCGCTCCCCCCACCGAGTGCCGCGCTTCGTCAAGTTCCGCGCTGTACCAAGTGACCGTATTGCTCGACTCCGAGTGGCCGCAAACGTCGCCGATCCACGCCAATTCCACGCCGCGCGGCGCCGCCGGGTAAGCGTTCGGCCAAGGTTGGGCCAGGGATCACGGGCTGCGCTCCACTCGCCCGCCCCGAGCGCCGAAGACCGATCACCGACATCTGGTCGGCATCCAGGGAAGGACCCCGCCATGAACATCTCACCCGTCGGCTCCACGGCCGGCTACGTCCCGCAAGTCCGTCCGCAATCGACGGCGCCGGCGAACACGACCGCGCCCGTCAAGGTGGGCGGCGATTCCGACGGCGACAACGACGGCAGCAAAGGTGGAGCAGTCGACGTCCGGGCGTAAGCGGGCCGCTCGAGCTACCACTTAGCATCGTGGGCGTGTCCAACGATGACGTAGCTCGGCGTGCCGACGACAAGATGCGCGAGTTCCTCGCTTCGATGGCGGCCGCGGGCAATCCGGGCTCGGGCCGCCACGAGATCGGCCTGCGCAAAGTGAATGGGTGGATCCTCGTCTACGACTCGGCAATCGGTGGCGCTGAGGTGCAAGCCGTGCTGGGGGTCGATGGAGTCATCCATGCTCGACGCGCGCCCCGGTCACAACGCACCCACCGGTTCCAGGCGTCGGAATGGGTGCTGCGCGGCCGGGACGCCGACGATCCGCAGGTCGTCGGCGCCGAGTTCTCGGCCCATCTGGATCGCATCCTCGCCTTCGATGGCGTCGGCCGTGATCGCCCCGGCGGCGAGTAATCGGCCGCCAAACTTTTACCTCGTCTTATACATGACATGAGACAGGAGTTGCTGAGCGCTTGTAGTTTCCCCCCGCAGGCTTGTCTCGGGGAGGGCAAACAATGGGCGGGTATCGCGCGTTCGTGACCGCGGCCGGGTTCGTAGGCATCTTGGTGGTCGGCAGCGCCGCGATGACCCAGTGCGCTCCGACGTCCGTCGGCGGAACGACCACCGTCGCGACGGCCGCGACCACGGTCCCCCCGACCAGTCCCCCGACCACGACCACCGTCGCCGCGCCCGCGACGACCGTCGCACCGACCACGACGACGACGACCGTCGCCCCGACCACGACCACGACCGCCCCGATCGTGTCGGGCTCGTCGCCGTTGGCGCTGCTCGTGCCTTCGTCGACGGCCTTCGCGGTGCTCGGGCACTCCTGTGGTGGCATCCAAGAACAGGCCTTCGCGACGGGGTTCGACGCAACGAGCGGTCTGCCGACCGGCGACGTGTACCTGCAGACGCGCTGCGGCGGGAGCGGGCGCGGGGGCGGTTACAAGACGACGACCTATTCCGCGTGGGTCGGCGTGACGTGGGACTTCTCCGCGGCGGTGCAGTCGTCCGTCACGCTGACTGGCGCTCCGGCGAACCTGAGCCCGACCTTCTCGGCGGTCGACGCGGCCGGTGACCACCTCTACAACGTGCTGTCGGCCGTCAACGTGCTGCCGGCCAACTGCGTCGCCACCAACACGTCGTACTGCACCTACCGCGCGTACCTCTCGGTCGTCGTCCCGCCCGCCCCGACGGCAGTGACGGCGGTGCAGTCAGGTGACGCGTTCCAGGTCGGCTGGGTGCCGTATCCGGCGACCAGCGCGCTGATCACGTCGTCGACGGTGACGGCGACTCCCGTCGCGTCGACTGCGCCCGTGCTGACGGCGACACAGAACGGGCCCGCGACGAGTGCACTCGTCGGGCCGCTCCAGCCCGACACGACCTACCAGGTCACGGTGGCGAACACGGACGCCGGCGGGACCAGCCCGCCGAGCGCCGCGATCACGGTTGCGACACCGCCGAGCACCGTCGTCCCCTCGGCGCCGACCGGCGTGTCGGCGTTGTGGACGGCCCCGCAGGCGGCGGGCGATACGCTCGCAGCCGGCTGGTCGGCCGCGGTTCCCGGCGACAGCCCGATCGATCAGTACGAGATCACGGTCACGGTCAGCGACGGTGGCAGCACTCCGCCCGGTCCGTTCACCCAGACGGTGTCGGGGTCCACGCTCGCCGTTGCGTTCCCGGTCGCCGACACCTTCGATTGGAGCGTCACAGTCCGGGCGCACAACGCGGCGGGCTGGGGCCCGCTGTCGACGCCGGTCGTGCTCCCCGCCGCGTAACCGGCGGGTGGCGGGGCCTTTCACCCCCACGCCCCGGCTCCACGACGCTGCACCTCGACGCGCGCACCGTTCGCGACCCACGGCATTCGGCGGCAGAGCGCATACGACCGGTGCTAGTGCGGGACGAGGCCGCCGTCTACCAACAGGACCTGGCCGGTCATGAAGCTCGAGGCGTCCGACGCGAGAAAGATGACGGGGCCGACCATCTCGTCGGGGCTCGCGGCGCGGCGCATGAAACTCGCGTTCGCCATCGATCGCTGCTGCTCGGCGGTATTCGCGCGCACCATGTCGGTGTCGACGGTGCCCGGCGCCAGCGCGTTCACCCGAATGCCACGCGGCGCGAAGTCGGCCGCCATCGAACGTGTGAACGACATCAAGGCGGCCTTGGCAGCTCCGTACATCGCCACGTTGGCCGAGAACAAGAACGCGCCGGCGGAGATGACGTTGACGATCGCGGCGTGTTCGCTGCGATCGAGGTGCGGGAGCGCGGCCTGGACGAGGAACACCGGCCCCCGGAGGTTCACGTCGAACGACTTCTGCCACGCCTCGGCCGTGAACGCACCGAGGGGCTGGGTCAGTGCGTTCGCGGCGTTGTTGACGACGATGTCGATGCCACCGAATCGATCGACCGCGAGGTCGACGAGCCCCGTCGCGGCATCGAGCTCGCCCATGTGCGCCGCCATCGCGACGGCGTCTCCCCCACTCTCGGCCGCCAGCGCTCGCAGATGCGCTTCGGTGTCTCTGCAGGCCTCGATCTTGCGGCTGCCCACGACAACCTTCGCGCCGCCGCACACGAGTCCCTCGGCGACGGCGCGCCCGATGCCGCGGGTCCCACCCGTAACGATCGCGACGCGGTCGCGCACGTCGAACAGCGATTCGAGCCTGGTCGTATCCATGGGCCGCGAACCTAACGCACGCCCCGATCGCGTCGATCGTGGCGAGGTGCCACTCAGGACCGGGGGTGAAACCTGCCGATACAAGGGTGATGGAGCTGCACCCGACCCCCGAGAGCTGGCGTATCGCCCTGCTCACCGCCATCGGCGCGCTCGGGATCGGCGCGGGCGGGGCGCTCGTCCTCGCCGTATTCGGAACCTCGGGCGCCCTACTGGCGGCTGCGATCATGATCGGCCTCGCCGCGATCGCGACGCTCGCGCCGGCAATCGGCACACTGTCGGCCGCGGTCGACGCCGACACCCGCGGTGTGACGATCCGGCGCTTCGGCCGGGCGTCGCGCTACGACTGGGCCAACGTGGTCGACGTCAAGGTGATCGAACGCCGCGCCAGCGTGCCCGACGGTACCGAATACCACTGGGTGATTCCCCGCCGGTCGGCTCACGTCGTGGCCGTCCCGTGCCTCGAGCTGGCCGACGGCCGCGTCCGCGAGCTTCCGGCCCTCGCCGCACCCGCCACCGGACCGCGCAGCCAAGCTGCCCGCGAATACGCGGCGACGCTCGCCCGGCTCCGTGCCGTCACCGCGACCGCAGCCGAAGAGGCCTTCAGCCGAGCGGGTTGAAACCGCGTCGATCCGACAGCACGCGGTTGTCGATCGAGGCGCGCTGATCTACCAGACGCGCGCTACGAGCAAGGCGACTGCGAGGATCACGGTCGCGAACGACATGCACCGGAGCGCGCCCTCGACGGGTTCGAGGAGCGTGCGCTGATCGATCGACTCCACGCTCCCGTCGAGCATGGTCATCGCCCCCTCGACCCGCGCCGCTCGCCGTCGAACGAGCCGGGCCTGCGTACTCAGCGATCGCTGCGCGAGCGAGAGCGCCATCGCCGCCGTCGCGGCCAGCACCGCGGTGAGATCGATGCGGCCGGCCTGCACGAAATACCCCGTGAGCACGGGGAACGCGCCCCAGGCGGCCGCGAAGCCGAGGTCGGAATGCACCACACCGCCGGCGAGCTCGAGGTTGTACCCGAGCACCAGGCCCGGGCCGAGCACCATGAACACGACGAGGCCGGTGCCGGCGCGGTCCACACCGACGAGTCCGAGCGCCAACGCGCCGCCGAGTGCGAGTGTGGCGGCCGCGACCAGAACTGAGCTCGGGATGTCCGTGCGCAACGGGCGCCCGTGCAGCTCGTCGAGCGCGTGGGCCGCGACGCCCACCGCGAGGAAGAACGCCAACGTCGTTGCCGCGAGGCGGCCGCCATCGGTTCTCGGAGCGAGGGTCGCCCCGATGACCACGTACGAAAGGTGCCACGCGGTGTACGGCGGGTGGAGCACCGTCCACCAGTCGCGCACACGGCCGGGACGCGCGGCATAGAAGGCCGGGCGCACGATCGTCATCGATCGGGTTTCGTCGCCCACATGACCAGACCACCTCCGAGACTCATCGCGCACGTCGTCACACCTTCGAGTCCGGCGGCCTCCCACGCTCGCACGGTCCAACTCACGGGATAGCGCCGGTAGTGCGCCGAGATGTTCGGGCCGAGGAAGCGGCCGACGCGGTACCACTCCCTTCCCCCGGTGACGTATCCCGCGGCCGGAAGGACGATGCGGGTGTAGAGCAACCACGACGCGCGCCACCGCCGCTTGCTCGGAACCGCGAACTCGAGGCTCGCGATCGACCCTCCCGGTTTGACCACGCGTGCGAGCTCCCGCATCGTGGCGGCGGGGTCCTCGACATAACGAAACAGGTAGGTGACGGTCAGCGCGTCGAACGACGCGTCGGGGAATGGAAGTCGCTCGCCTTGGCCCACGACCAATCGGATGCGATGTGTCGCGCCCACGCGCGCGATGCGCTCTTCGCCGCGACTCGAGCATCGCGTGGGTCAGATCGATACCCGTGACCCGCGCCGGCGTGCGCCGTGCCAGCTCGAGTGCCACTCCCGCCGTGCCGGTCGCGACGTCGAGAATCGCGCCCGGCTGACCGTGGGTGACGTGACCCACCATCTCGTGGCGCCACCGGCGGTTCTGCCCGAACGACAGAACTTCTGCCAGCGCGTCGTAGCGGCGCGGGAGACCATCGAAGAGATTCTGGGCGAACTCGTTCGGGTCGCGAATGGCTGCGTCCACGGGCGCCTCCTGACGGACGGAGATACCCAGCCTCGGGCGGCGCAAACCTCGCCGCCGCGCGAGGCCCGGAGACCGGGCCGGATTCAGCGGCGCCGTACGAGGGCGAGCGGATCCGCGGGCGGACCCGCGACCGGGAGGCGCATCGTGAACGTGCTCCCGGCGTGGCTCGACACCACCTCGATCTCGCCGCCGTGCAGCTCGATGATCTGCTTGACGATATAGAGCCCGAGTCCGGTGCCTGCGACCTGTTGCTCCTTGGAACGGGTCGAGCGGAAGAACCGCGTAAAGAGCTGGCCTTGTTCATCGATGGGGATCCCCGAACCGGTGTCGCGCACCGAGACCGTGACGTCGTCAGCCTCGGTGCAGGTCGTGATGGTGAGGAGCCCCCCGGGCGAGCTGAACTTCACCGAGTTCGACACGAGGTTGAGGAGCGCGCGCTCGAGCTGGTCGCGATCACCCATCAGCTGCCGGGCGCCTCCGAGTTCGACGACGAAGTCGAGCTCGGCGTTGGCGACTGCGGGCGCCGTCGTCTCGCGGACCCGCTCGATCAGGTCACCGAGATCGACGGGCCTCACGTCGAGCTCGAACGTCCCCGACTCGACGCGCGACATGGTGAGGAGATCTTCGATCAGCGCGAGCAGGCGCAAGCTGTTGCGCTCGATGATCGTCAGCATCCGGCTCTGGTCTTCGTTCGGTGCGCCCGCTCCGCCGTCGAGGAGCAGTTCGACGTACCCGATCACGCTCGTCAAGGGGCTGCGGAGCTCGTGCGAGATCCTCGACACGAATTCGCTCTTCGCCCGCCCGAGCTGCTCCATGCGATCGAGCATCTCGAGCTGGAACGACAGCGCCGCCGCGGAGTTCGTCGCCGCGACGCGCAGCCGGCGCGCGCTCTCGACCAAATCCCGGGTCTTGGTGAAGAGGTCGGCGAACAACGAGACCTTGCCCCGCAGCGCCGCCGGAACGACCGGAGCCAAGATGAAATCGACTGCGCCCATCGCGTAGCCCTCGGTCAGCTCGTGCTCGGCGCGGTCGCTCGTGGTGATGAAGAGGATCGGCGTGCTGATCGACGGCTCCCGGGAACGGACGAACGCCGCCGTGGCGAATCCGTCACTCGACGAGGCGCGTAGGTCGACGAGGATCACCGCGAACTCGGTCTGGGTGACACACCGCCGCGCATCCGAACCGGTTGTGGCCTCGACGATGCGATAGCCGAGGGGCGCCAGCATCGCGCGCAGCGCCGCTCGCGCCCGGGAATCCTCGTCGACGATCAACACCGTCATCGGCGGCGTCGGCCGCAGATCGGTGTCGAGAAGGCCTTCGACCGGTTCGTCGATCGCCGCGAGCCCCGTCGTTCGATCGTCCACCGGGCTGTACACACCCCCGATGCTCGGTGCCGGCGCGTCACCGGATCGTCACCGCCCACTTCCCCGACTCCGCCGATCACATGACAGAATCACGGGCCGCTCCGACCGCAAGGACGACGCACGCCGTGGGCCTGACTGATCTCGCCGGCTCCGCTGCAGTCGCCTCCAGCCTGCTGTTCGTATGGCCGCAGGTCGTGCGGCTCGTGCGCACCCGCGATCCGGAGGGCATCAGTGTTGTCGGCGCGCTCTGGGCGATGTCCGGCTTCACGCTCTGGTCGGCGTACGGACTCGATCGCGACGTGGTGCCGATCGTCGTCGCGAACGCTCAGGCGCTCGTCGGCTTCGCGATCGTGCTGACGCTGCGGATCCGCCTCGGTGACCCGACCGCGACCCCGGGTCCGACCGCCGTGGTCCCGGTGCTCGCGATCGTCTTGACGGCCGCGCTCGCGTCGGCGCCGGTCGTCGGCATCGCCGCGATCTGTGTCGGTGCGACGAGCTTCCTGCCGCAGGCCCGGGTGGCCTGGCGTGGTGTCGGCGTCGGGGGTGTCTCTGCCGCGACGTACTGTCTGCTGACGATCTCGGCATCACTGTGGATCCTCTTCGGGCTCCTCAAGCGTGATCCACTCGTCGTCGCCCCGAACCTCGTGATCGTCCCGACCGCGACCCTCATCGCGCTACGCGCGCTTCGCAGTCAGCCGAGGTCCGCGGCCGAGCACACGACATCGGCGTCGTAGCCGTCGCTCCCGAGGTACTGCGTCATGACGACGGGTCCGCCGGTGAAGCCACGCGGCGCGCACCCGGCGGCGGCCGCGGCCTTGGAGTCGAACCCCGCGAGCCACTGCCGCGCGCCGGCGAACTGCGAACGCGTCACACTCGATCCGCCGGTGATCTGATCCCACTGGAAGGCCGTCGAATAGATGCCGACCCGCGCGACGCCGGCCACGCGCAGTGCGGCGACCTGGCCCGCGATCGTCGCGACGTCGCGCTCCTGCGCGGCGCGTGTCGACGGGCCGTCGAGCGCCTGCCAGCTGTTCATCGTTTCCACGTCGAGCCACCAGTCGACATTCGCGGCGCGACGCCGGGCGTTCTGGCGATCGACGTGGTGCAACTGTTGCGCCGCGTCGGCGGCCGTCGAGAGCGACTGCCATCCTGCGATCCAGCCGTAGTCGTACGAACATCCGAGCGAGTTGGGATCCGAGGCGCGGCACACTTTCGGCGTCGTCTGGCCGATGGGCCAGCGCGCGGCGCGTTGCGGACCGGGGTTCCCGGTGTTCGCGTAGAAGGCGGGCGGGAGCCGCAGCGACTTCGCCCAGGCGAGCTGACCGGTGAGGCAAGGATTGCGGGTCAGGGCCATCCCGTTGTTCGTCCCGAGGATGCCGAAGCTGGCGCTCGACGCCCGCGGCAACGACTGGCCGCACTGCGGGAAGCTGACGTCGCGGGCGACGATGTCGCCGGTGGCCGCGGCCGGCACGGCCAAGCCCGCGACCGTCAGCGAGACGATCGCCGCGACGGCGCCGAGACGGCGGGAAGCCCGAACGGAACGACGGCGAACGGAACGACCGCTGATGGCAAGTATGCGCACGTAGACCTCGACACCTGACTCGTGGGGCTCGTTGAGCCTCGATGGGGTCGCCCGGCCAACCGCGAGCGTAACCACAAATCACATCGGCCCCACAAGACAACTTACGTAACATCAGACCCAAAATCCGGCGCCATCAGCGGTGACGGCGGACGAAAGGGAGAATCTCCGAGGTCTGCTAAGAACCCGCCCATGGTTCGGGACAACCCGCACGCCGGGTTCGAGATCACGAACGACGACGCGACGATCGCGGCTGCGCTCCAAGACGTCAGCATCCCCACACTGATGCTCTCGCTCGTCCACATGACGGGCGACCCGTCCCTGATCCGGGGCGACCTGAAGCCCCAGGGCCTGTTCCTCAACGAGGTGCAGGGATACATGTCGGAACCGGACAAAGCCGAGGTGCGGCGCGTCGCCCTCGAGATCATCCGCGCGTACCGCGACGGCGGCTGCCGACTCCCGCCACCGCCGGGACCGGATCTCGTGCGCGAGATGATGAGTTGGCTCGTCTGCGAGGACGTCCCCGAGGAATACGTCCCGATGATGCTCGAGGAGATGGAGCTCGACGGCACCGACGCGCGCCGGGTCGAGATCGGCGCGGATCCGACGGACCGCGCCGCCTTCCCGGTCGTGGTCATCGGATGCGGGCAGTCCGGTCTGCTCGCCGGCATCCGTCTGCGTGAAGCCGGTATCCCGTTCACGATCGTCGAGAAGAATCCCGACGTCGGTGGTACGTGGTTCGAGAACTCGTACCCGGGCTGTCGCGTCGACGTGGGCAACCACTTCTACTGCTACTCGTTCGAGCCCAGTGACCACTGGACCGAATACTTCGCGCAACAGCCGGAGATCCAGTCGTACTTCGCCGACGTCATGCACCGCCATGGCGTCGACGAGCACATCCGCTGGAACACCGAGGTCGTCGCCGCCCGCTGGCGCGACGGCACCGGCGTTTGGGAGCTCGACGTGCGCGACGCGTCGGGAACGCGGGAAACGCTCGTCGCCCGCGCGGTGATCTCCGCGGTCGGTCAACTCAACCGGCCGAACCTGCCCGATATCCCGGGCATCGAGCAGTTCGCGGGCACGTCGTTCCACTCCGCGCGCTGGGATCACTCCGCCGACTATCGAGGCAAGCGTGTCGCCGTGATCGGCGCCGGCGCGAGCGGCTTCCAGATCGTGCCCGCCATCGCGGGCGATGTCGCCGAGCTCACGGTGTTCCAGCGCACCGCGGAGTGGATGTTCCCGAATCCGAACTACCACGAGAAGGTCGGCCCGGGCGTGCAGTGGGCACTGCGCCATCTCCCGTTCTACGGCCGCTGGTACCGGTTCTTGTTGTTCTGGCCGGGCTGCGACGGCGGGCTCGCAGCCGCCCGGGTCGATCCCGACTGGCCGCACCCCGAGCGCGCGGTCAGCGAGACCAACGATCTCACCCGGGAGATCTTCACCGCGTGGATCAGCGAACAGGTCGGCGACGATCCGGGGCTCCTGGCCAAGGTGATTCCCGATTATCCCGCGACCGGCAAGCGCACCCTCCAGGACAACGGGAGCTGGCTGCACGCGCTGCGGCGGGACAACGTCGAGCTCGTGCGCGAGGGGATCGACCACATCGACGCGCGCGGCGTGGTCGCCGCGTCGGGCGCCCGCTACGACGTCGACATCATCGTGTACGCCACGGGCTTCCAGGCCAACCGGTTCTTGTGGCCGATGACGATCATCGGTCGCGACGAAACCGTGCTGTCGGAACAATGGGGCGACGAACCGTCGGCCTACCTCGGCATCACGGTGCCGAACTTCCCGAACCTGTTCTGCATGTACGGCCCCGGCACCAACCTCGCGCACGGCGGGAGCTTGATCTTCCACTCCGAGTGCCAGATCCGTTACATCACCGGCTGCATCAAGGCGCTCGTCGAAGGTGCCCGCACGTCGATGGAGCCCCGCCCCGAGGTCCACGCCGAGTACTACGAACGCACCCAACGCGAGCTCGACGGCCTGGTGTGGTCGCAGCCGTCGATCAAGCATTCCTGGTTCAAGAACTCCGACGGAAAGATCCACGTGTTGAGCCCGTGGCGGCTCGTCGACTACTGGACCTGGACGCGCGCCCCCGACCTCGACGACTTCGTCATTCGCTGATCGCGTCGAGCTCCACGACCTGCTTCGAGACGAAGACCTCGCCGAACTGCTCGAGGAGCGCGACCCGGCGCGGGTCGCTCATGTACGCCGCGAAGGCGGCCCGGTTCGGGAACCACAGCAGGTGCACCTCGAGCGGAAGGCTCGGGTCCTGTCCCGCGGCGCGGCGGCCGCGGTAGGTGACGCGGCCACCGTGGTCGCCGAGCAGTGGCAACACCGCGTCTTCGTACTCCGTGGCGCGCGCAGCGTGTTCGGAGGTCGCGTGCCCGACGAACCCCAACGTGAACGGCTGATCAGGATCAGTGGTCATTGCCGTGTTCTAGCGGGCGCGCCGCACGACGAACGAGGTACAGGGCGATTCAGGGGATCCGCTGCATCCACACCAGCGCAGCACCGGCGGCGAGCACGGCCAACAACAGCCCGAGCCCGGTGAACCACTCCGTGAGATCGGTGGGGACCGTGTCGAACCCGACCACCTTGCGGATCTGGTCGTAGACGGAGTTCAGCTCGCTGCCGTTCTTGGCGCTGAACGACTTGCCGCCGCTGCCCGACGCGATCGCGGTCATCGCGGCCGGATCGGCCGGGACCGGGACCGACTCCCCTTGGATCGTGACCGAACCCGACGAGGTGCCGAACGCGATCGTGTCGATCGGCACCTGGGCCTGCTTCGCGGCGGTGACGGCATCGGAAACGGTCTGTTCGGGTGACTCGCCGTTCTGGCCGATCGTCGGCGAGCCGTCGCTCATCAAGACGATGGCGGCCGGCGCCTTCTGGCCGTCGGCGCCGGGCGGGAGCGCGGCGATCGACGAGAGCGCGCTGTCGATCGCGACGCCGGTGGCCGTCCCGCCGCCAATCGTCAACGCGTCGACCGCGGCCAGCACGGGCGCGTGGTCGGAGGTGGGCGAGACCAGGACCCGTGCCGCGCTGTCGAACGAGATCAGACCGATCTTCAGGCCCGCGGGCAGGCCCGAGACGAATCGCCGCGCCGCGGCCTGCGCCGCGACGAGCCGGCTCGGCGCCACGTCGGTCGCGGCCATCGAACCCGACGTGTCGATCGTCAGCATGATCGTGCCGCGCTGGCGCGCGACCTTCTTGGTCCCGGTCGGCCCGGCGAAGCCGAAGACGAGGGCCGCCACCGCGGCGAGCAGGAGCGTCGCCGAGACGTGGCGCTGCCAACCCGGGCGCTTGGGCGCGACCGACGCGAGGAGGTCGACGCTCGTGAAGCGGAGTGCGTACTTGCGGCGCGAACGCTGGGCGACGACGTAGCCCGCCGACAACACGACCGGCGCGACGAGAATGAGCAGGCGCCAGGGCTCGTGGAAACTCACGTGACGCTCCTCAGACGCGTCGGGTGCGCGAGCGGCTGGCGGCGCGGCGACGCGTGCCGGCGCACGGTCCGGCGGCCCGCGACGAAGCGGACGATCTCGATCAGCCAGTCGGTGTCGGTGAACAACACGAGGTGCTCACTCCCCGCCTCACGGATCCGGCGCGCGATGCCTTCGTGGCGGTCCTGCGCGGCCGCGGCGTAGCGCGCGCCGGAGCGCCGCCGAGTTCGACTGCACGTGCAGATCACGCCCGGTCTCGGTGTCGACCATGGTGAGCATCCCCGCCGCCGGGAGGACCAGCTCGCGCGGGTCGACGACCTGCACGCAGAGCACCTGGTGCGCGTGCACCAGCCGGGCGACGGCGGGCTGCCACTCGGGATCGTCGAGGAAGTCGGAGACGACGACGATCTGGCCGCGCCGCGGTCGGGCGCGCTCGAGCGCGTGCAGGGTCGTCGGGAGATCGGCGTCGCCGTCGGCGCGTCGCGTCCGGCGGGGAATGTCGTAGAGCGTCGACAAGATCGCGAGCAGCTCGGGTCGGGTCGAGGTCGGGCCGAGCCGGATCGGCTCGTCACCCCCGGCGACGAGCATGCCGAAGCGGTTGCCGTGGCGGGCGGTGAGGAATCCGAACGCGGCCGCGGCCGCGAACGCGACGTCGGACTTCTCCCGCTCCCCCGTGCCGAAGTTCATGCTCGCGGAGCGGTCGACGACCGTCCACACCTGCAGCTCGCGATCGGCCTCGGTCGTGCGCACCTGCGGCGTGATCGAACGAGCGGTGAGGTTCCAGTCGATCCACCGCGAGTCGTCGCCGGCCTCGTACGTACGTGCACCCGCGACCTCGGAGCCGGGGCCGCTCGTGCGGCCGAGGAACTCGCCCCGGAGCAAGCCGTCGAGCCGGCGCGTCACGAGCAGTTCCAACCGGCGGAGCTCGGCCGCCTTGCCCGCGACCGATGCAACACCTTCGGGCTGCCAGTCACCACCGCGGTTCATGCGCTGTCCTGGAGGCCGCTTTCCTGACGAGGCGTCACCTGCGGTACCGGCATCGTCGACAGCACGCGGTTGACGACGTCGTCGGTCGTCACGCCCGCCGCCAGCGCGTCGTAGGTGAGGATCAGCCGGTGGCGCAGGATCTCGGGCGCGACGTCGGCGATGTCTTGCGGTACGAGGAAGCGCCGGCCGCGCAGGAGCGCGAGCGCGCGCCCGGCCGCGAGCAGGCCGAGCGTCGCCCGGGGGCTCGCGCCGAGCCCGACGTGCGCGGCGATCTCCGGGACGCGCCAACCGACCGGGTCGCGCGTCGCCATGACGAGGCGCACCGCGTAGTCGGCGACCGCGTGATGGACGAAGATCTCGTCCACGGCGGCCTGGAGCTCCACGAGTTGTTCGATCGTGAGCATCTGCGTCGCCTGCGGCGGCCGCACGCCCATGCGCCGCGCGATCTCGAGCTCTTCGGCGTACGAGGGCTGGTCGACGACGATCTGCATCAAGAATCGGTCGCGCTGCGCCTCGGGAAGCGCGTAGACCCCTTCCGACTCGATCGGGTTCTGGGTCGCGAGCACGAGGAACGGCGTCGGCACCGCGCGGGTCTGGCCCGCGATCGAGACGTGGCGCTCGGCCATGACCTCGAGCAACGCCGACTGCACCTTCGCCGGGGCACGGTTGATCTCGTCGGCCAGCACGAGGTTGGCGAAGATGGGTCCCCACTCGATGTCGAAGTCCTCGCGCGACGGGCGCCACACCCGGGTGCCGACGATGTCGGCCGGCACGAGATCCGGGGTGAACTGAAGACGGGTGAACGACCCGCCCACGACCTGGGCCAGGGTCGAGACCGTCAAGGTCTTGGCGAGTCCGGGGACGCCTTCGATGAGGCAGTGCCCGCGCGCGAGGAGGCAGATCATGGCGCGCTCCACCATCCGGTCTTGGCCCACGATGACCCGCTTCACCTCGAAGAGGGCCTCTTCGAGGTGCTCGGCGTGGAGCCGGTTCTCGTCGGTCGGCCCGGGCGGCTGCGGGGTAGACGGTGGAGTCGGATCGGGGCCGCTCATCACGAGCGCTCCTTTGCACGGGTCGGCAACACCGGACGGGCACACGGGTCGGCACACCGGACGGGCACACCGGACGGGGCGATGAACGAAGTGCTCATGATGCCCGCCCAAGCTGGGAAGCCGCTACGGACCGCTTGCGGAGTTCCTGAGGATCCCCGGTGAGGCCCACGGGGCCGATGGTCCCGCCCTTCGGCCGGACGCGCAGTCCGCTCGTCCCGTCCCGTCGCGCCGGCGCAACGCCCGCACGAGAAAGTTGCTCGCATGCCGGCCGCCTCCCGACGAACAGACGGTACTCGTGCCGTATCGCCATGCACGCCGGGGACACGTTCCACCCCGGTTCCGGGAGAACTGATGACGATCGTCCACCGTTTCTTGGTGGGGATGCAGTGACCGACGTCGCCACGCCGCCGACGATGCTCCTGCTCGTGGAGGAGCTCGACTCCGTCGCAGCCCGATTCGATGCCGTGTTGGAACAAGCCGCGCCCGCCGCCTTCGAAGTAGCCCGGGCGACGACGCTCGCGGAGGCGCTCGCCTACCTCGAAGCCCAGAACGCGGACTGTGCGATCGTCGACGTCGACACCCCCGATGCACACAGCCGCGACGTCCTCGACGCATTGGCCGCGGCCTCGCCCACGGTCGCGCTCGTCGCGCTCACCGGCGCCGACAACGACGAGATCGGGCACACGACGCCGCACGCCGGAACGGTCGACCTTCTTTCCAAGGCGGAGCTCGACGGCAAGCTGCTCGTGGGTTCGATCCGTCACGCCATCTTGTTGAAGCGCGCCGAAGTCTCGTCGGACGAGATACAGAGCATCGCCCGGATCGGAACCTGGGAAGTCGACCTCGCGAGCGGCGTCGTGACCTGGTCGCACGAGCTCCGCCGCCTCCTCGGCCTCGACATCGACCAGCCGCCGGGCTACACGGAGCTGCTCGACCGGATCCATCCTGCCGACCGGGGTTCGACCGTCGAGGCCCTGGAGACGGCGATGGCCGACTCGACACCGTTCTCGGTCGAGCACCGCGTCGTTCGCCCCGACGGGACCGAGTGCTGGATGCGCGCGCGGGGCCGGGTCGAGGCGGGCGCGGACGGACAACCCCGACGGCTGCTCGGCATGGCCCAAGACATCGACGAGCAGAAGGCGGCCGAGGCTGCCCTCGCCCACCAGGAGCTCCACGATCCGCTGACGGGGCTCCCGAACCGGCGCCTGTTGATCGATCGGCTGGAGCAGGCACTCGCGCGCCTCTCGCGGGAGCCCGCGATCGTCGCGGTGATGTACCTCGACATCGACCGGTTCCGGATCATCAACGACGACCTGGGCTACGCGGTCGGTGATCGTCTCCTCGCGGCCACCGCCGGGCGCCTCAAGGATCTGATCCGCCCCGAAGACACGCTCGCGCGCACGGACGGCGACGAGTTCGTCGTGATCTGCGAAGGGTTGTCGGACCAGGCCCAGGCCCTCGCGATCGCGGCTCGTATCTGTACCGGGATGAAAGCGCCCTTCGGCTGGGACGGGGGTGAGCTCGTGATCTCGGTGAGCGCAGGGATCGCGCTGACCACGTTGCCTTCCGTCCACCCCGACAAGCTCCTCGGCGACGCGGACGCGGCGATGTACCGGGCCAAGGCCGCGGGGCGGGCCGGCTACGCGCTGTTCGCGAAGACCATGCGCCCGACCGGCGTCGCCCGGCTCGACACCGAGACGTCGTTACGCCAGTCGATCTCCAACGGCGAACTGCGCGTCCACTACCAGCCCGTCGTGAACCTCGTCGACGGCCAGGTGATCGGGCACGAGGCGTTGGTGCGATGGGCCCATCCCGTACGCGGGCTCCTCGGACCCGACGAGTTCATCACGATCGCCGAGGAGTCCGGCTTGATCGTTCCCCTCGGCGCATGGGTGCTGCGCGAAGCCTGTCGACAGGCGAAGCGGTTCCAGACGCGCGACCCGCGCTGGCCACGCCTGACGATGTCGGTGAACCTCTCGGGCGCGCAGCTCGGACAGGCCGACCTTCTCGACCTGGTCTCGTCGGCGCTCACCGACGCCGAGCTCGACGCCGAGGACCTCCAACTCGAGATGACCGAGAGCGTCTTGATGGACGACGCTTCGTCGACGATCAAGATCCTGCAGTCGCTCAAGGAGTTGGGCGTCCGCTTGAGCGTCGACGACTTCGGAACGGGCTACTCGTCGTTGGCGTACCTCCGTCGCTTTCCCGTCGACGTGTTGAAGATCGATCGCACGTTCGTCGGCGGGCTGGGCAAGGATCTGGAGGACTCGGCAATCGTCGCCGCGATCGTGAACCTCGCCGACACCTTGGGTTTCAGCACCGTCGCCGAGGGCGTCGAGACCGAACTGCAGCGGGACTGCCTCGTCGGTCTCGGCTGCTCGCTCGCGCAGGGCTACCTCTTTGCCCGGCCCGTCGACGCCACCGAAGCCGAGACCGCGCTCGATCGCGTCGGTGGCGCGGTCGGCTCACGACCGTAGGACTCACGATGCCCTCTTGGAGACCGTAATGACGGCGACGGCGATCACCGGCAAGGAGATGGTCGACGCCAACACGCTGTTGTCGTTCCTGGAACAGGTGACGCGCTGGCGACCAGGCGGCGCGCATGCCCCTCGACTGGACCGGCGTGGCCGGGAAGGTTGCCGATCGCCTCAACGAGATCGTGTCGATCAATGCCACCTTCTGCGAAGAGCTGGCACGGGTCAGCGAGCTCGTCGGCAAGCAGGGCAAGCTCTCGCAACGCATCGACCGCGGCGGGCTCGTACCGAGATGGTCGGGCCCGATCGAATCCGTGAACACGCTCATCGACGATCTTGTCCGGCCCACGAGCGAGATGCAGCGGGTGATCGGAGCGGTCGCCGACGGCGACCTGAGCAAGAAGGTGTCGGCCGACGTCCGCGGCGAGATGCTCGATCTCAAGAGCACCATCAACGCGATGGTCGACCAACTGAACGGCTTCGTCTCCGAGGTGACCCGCGTCGCCCGCGAGGTGGGCACCGAGGGAAAGCTCGGGCAGGCCGCCGCCGTCACGATCGAAGTCGGTGGCGTGTGGAAGGACCTCACCGACAACGTCAACCTCATGGCCCGCAACCTCACCGGTCAGGTCCGCAACATCGCCGAGGTCACCACGGCGGTCGCGAACGGCGACCTGAGCAAGAAGATCTCGATCGACGTGCAGGGCGAGTTCCTCGAACTGAAGAACACCGTCAACACCATGGTCGACCAGCTCAACGCGTTCGCGGGCGAGGTCACGAGAGTCGCGCGCGAAGTGGGAGTCGAGGGCAAGCTCGGCGGCCAGGCGCAGTCGACCGAGGTCAGCGGCGTGTGGAAGGACCTCACCGACAACGTCAACCAGTTGGCCGCCAACCTCACCAACCAGGTGCGGGCCATCTCCGACGTCGCCACGGCCGTGACCGAGGGCGACCTCACCCGTCAGGTTCCGGTAGAGGCCAGCGGCGAGGTCGCGGTCTTGATGGACGCCCTCAACGAGATGATCCGAACGCTCGGCGAGACGACGCGGGAGAACATCGAACAAGACTGGTTGAAGACGAACCGGGAGCGGTTCACGCGCATGTTGCAGGGCCGGCGCGACCTCGCCGACGTGTCGAGCATGATCCTCTCCGAGCTCGCGCCGCTCGTGTCGGCCCAGCACGGCGTGTTCTATGCGATGACGAATCCCCCCGACGGCGCCGAGCCCGTGCTCGAGCTCATCGCGGGCTACGGCTACGAAGAGCGCAAACACCTGTCCACCACGTTCCGGGTCGGCGAGGGTCTCGTCGGTCAGTGCGCGAAGGAGAAGTCGCGGATCCTGCTCACCGACGTCCCCGGCGATTACATCCGCATCAACTCCGGGCTCGGCTCGTCGCCGCCCCTCAACATCATCGTGCTGCCGGTGCTGTTCGAAGGCGCAGTTCGCGCGGTGGTGGAGCTCGCGTCGTTCTCGCCCTTCAGCGTGACCCACCAGGCGTTCCTCGAACAGCTCCCCGAGAGCATCGGCCTGACCATGAACACCATCGAGGCGAACACGCTCACCGAGAACCTCCTCCGCCAATCGCAGTCACAGGCCGAAGAGCTGCGCTCCCAACAACAAGAGCTCCGCGAGTCGAACGAAGACCTCGAACGCCAAGCGAGCCTGCTCGCCGACCGCAATCTCGAAGCCGAACACAAAAACGACGAGGTCGAACAGTCGAAGATCCTCCTCGAACAAAAGGCGTCGGAGCTCGCGGTCTCCTCCAGGTACAAGTCGGAGTTCATCGCGAACATGTCGCACGAGCTGCGCACACCGCTCAACAGCCTGCTGATCCTCGCCGAGCAACTCGCCGACGACCCCACGCACAACATGACCGATACCCAGGTCGAGTACGCGGCCGTCATCCTCGCGTCCGGCCGCGATCTCCTCGGGCTGCTCAACAGCATCCTCGACCTCGCGAAGCTCGAATCGGGAACCGCCACCGTGGAGATGACCGACGTCTCGATCGCCCGCCTCGAAGACGACCTCGTCCGCGAGTTCGATCACGTCGGTCGGGCGAAGGGGATCGCCTTCTCGCTCGAAGTCGCCACCGACTGTCCCGCGGCAATCGTCACGGATCCCCAACGCCTGCGCCAGATCCTGAAGAATCTCATCGCCAACGCGTTCCGGTTCACCGAGCGGGGCACCGTCGACCTGCAGATCCGATTGGTCACGTCCGGATGGAGCCCGCAGACGGCGTCGCTCGCCGAGGCGGACTCGGTGATCTCGTTTGCGGTGCGCGATACCGGCATCGGTATCGAGGAGCGGCAGCAGCGGCGGATCTTCGAGGCATTCGCACAAGCCGACGGCACAACCGCCCGCCTCTACGGCGGCACCGGGCTCGGTCTGTCGATCAGCCGTGAGCTCGTCGGCCTGCTCCGGGGAGAGGTGACGGTGAGCAGCACGCCGGGCGCCGGCAGCACCTTCACCGTCTTGTTGCCTTTGGGGCGCGCCGCGACGACCGCGGCGCCGACGACTCAGATCGGCGCCGGCTCGCCGCCACTCGCGGCTCGGGCGCTGTCGCTCGTCGCCGCGAACGACGGCGCCGAGCCCGACTCGGCGCCACCGCCCGAGGCGAACCGTCACCGCGCACTCGACGATCACCCCTTCGCGGGTCGCAGGATTCTCGTGATCGACGACGATTACCGCAACGTCTTTGCGCTCACCGCGCTGCTCGAGCGCGGGCAGGCCGACGTCACGGTGGCCGAGAGCGGGCTCGCGGCCCTCGAGATCCTCGAACGAACAACCGACGTCGATCTCGTGCTGACGGACATCATGATGCCGGGCATGGACGGCTACGACACCATGCGCGCCATCCGGGCCCTCGACGAGTTCGCAACGATTCCGATCGTCGCGATCACCGGGAAGGTCGTGCCGGGCGAACGGGAGCGTTGTATCGCAGCGGGTGCCAACGACTACGTGTCCAAGCCCGTCGACATCAACGAGCTCCTCGCGGCGATCCGACCGTGGCTCCCGCGCACCGAGCCCCCGCGCACGTCCGCGGCGCGTTCGCATGTCGACTCGTCGAACCATCCACCGACGCGATGAGCAGCCTGCCGGTCGAGGCCGATCGCGAAGTGACGGCGGGTGTCCCCGCAGCCGCGCCGGTGGCGATCCTCGTCGTCGACGACAATGCCGCGAAACGACTCGCATTGAAAGCGGCCCTGCATCCGCTCGGCTGCACGATCGTCGAAGCCGACTCCGGTCTCGCGGCGCTGCGCTGCGTCATGACACACAACTTCGCCGTCATCCTGCTCGACGTACGCATGCCGATCATGGACGGCTTCGAGACCGCGGCGCTCATCCGCACGCGCCGGCAATCGGAGCTCACACCGATCATCTTCATCACCGCGTACGGCAGTGACGAGCTCGTGCCCCGAGACCAGTACGCGCAGGGTGCGGTCGACTTCATCTTCGCCCCGGTACCCGCCGACCAGTTGCGCGCCAAAGTGGCGGTGTTCGCGAGCCTGTTCCGCAAGGCCGAAACGCTCGCGGCACGTGCCCGCGAGGTGCAGACCTCGGCCGACGCGCTACGCCTGCAGAACCACGCGCTCACGGCCATCGCACGTCAGGATCAGCTGACCGGACTGGGAAATCGGAGAGCCTTCGAACAAGACCTCGAACTCCTGGAGGCGCGCGTCGCCCGGTACGCGCACCGGTATTGCATGGCCATGGTCGACGTCGACCACTTCAAGTCGTACAACGACACGTACGGCCATCAGGCCGGCGACACGATGCTGCAAGTCTTCGCCCGTCAATTGCTGGATCATGTGCGCGCCGGCGACGCCGTCTACCGGCTGGGCGGCGACGAGTTCCTGTGCGTCTTCCCCGAGCAGTCACTCGAATCGGGAACCCGCGCCATCGAGCGCATGCAACTCGCGGTCGAGCGGCTCGCCGCACCGCACGCCGGGAATCCCCTCGGCATCCTCACGTTCAGCGCGGGCCTCGCCGTGCTCGATCCGACCCATCTCGAGTCGGCCCAGGACGTTCTCAAGGAGGCCGACACCGCGCTGTACCGAGCGAAAGAGCTGGGCCGAAACCGCGTCGAACCCATGGCTCTGCAAACCCCCTGACGACTCGGACGGCGGATCCACGGGTCGCGCGTGACCCGGCCCGCCCGTCGTCGTCAGGCCGGTGAACGGGCGAGCGCCGACGTCAACCGGTGAACGGGTCGAGTCCGAGTCGGCTACGGACCTCGGGGCGTCGCAACGGTGGGAGGGTCGGCGGCGGTTGTCGGCGCGCCGGAACCTCGCCGAGCAGCCGCGCCGTGATCGCGGCGATCTCCAGCGCAGCTATCTCCATCGCGCCGGCGACGTCGATCCGCGGTCGCGTGATCCCCGTGACCTTGCGCACGTACTGGCGGGCGGCCGCTTCGATCTCCTCCCGGGTGGCGGGGGGCTCGAGACCGCGGAGCTCGGTGATGTTTCGGCACATGCCCCGAGCGTAGATCGGCACCCTCGACGCGGTGCAGCGAGGCCGCCCGGCCCGGCGCCGCGCACGAGGCCGCGCCTCTACGGCCCGGTCACTCGTGGTTTCACGGTGCGGGCCAGGATGCCGAGGGTGGCGCGCAACGCGGACTCGGGGATGACGGGGAAGATGGCCGCTTCCTTCCACACCGGGTCGATGGCCGACCAGTCGTAGTACGACGTCACGAGCGTGCCGTCCGCCACCGCCTCGAGTGTGTAGCCGTAGATGTGCCCGATGGGCGGTTGGATCTGGCCGAGGATCGTCCACGCGATCTCGCGGTCGGGCTCGAACGTCGTGATGGTGACGGTGACGTCGTAGAGGCCCAACGGGTAGTCGTTCAGGGCCTCTCGATCCATGTGCACGACGAAGGTGTCGCCGACCTGCGTCACCGGTTCGCCGGTGGCGTCGAGCAACATCCCGGAACTGTCGATGGCCACATGCCCGAGTGGGTCGCTCAGGACCCGGAAGATCGTGGCCGGGTCGGCCGCAATCGTGCGCTGGACTTCGAACCGCTCGTTCGTCATCCCCGCATCTTGCCAGGCGGATCCCCCGGCGCGGCTCCGCCGCCCGAGGCGCGGTGCACGGTCGCACGCACCTGCCGGGCGATCTCGAGGTCTTCGCGTGCCGCGATCACCAGAACCCGCACCGTCGATCCGGCCGCGCTGATCTCTAGGTCACCGGCGACCGACGCGTTCGCGGCGGAGTCGAGCGCCACACCCGCGAATCCGAACGACGCGCACGCCGCGGCCCGCACCTCGGGCGCGTGCTCGCCGACTCCCCCGGTGAAGACGATCACGTCGATGCCGCCCAGGCTCGCGATCATGGCGCCGATCTCTTGGCGCAGCCGGTGCACGTACACGTCGAAGGCAAGGCGCGCCGCCGGATCGCCCGAGGCCCGGGCGGCGAGCACGTCGCGCAGGCTCCCGCCGGCAATACCCGACAGGCCGGCGAGTCCCGACGCGCCGTCGAGCCCCTGCTCCACTGCGTCCGGCCCGAGGCGGCGCACGAGCGCGAGCACGACGCCGGGATCCACCGAGCCCGAGCGAGTCGCCATCACGAGACCCTCGAGCGGCGTCCATCCCATCGTGGTGTCGACCGATCTGGCGCCGAGCGTCGCGCACAACGACGCACCCGCACCCAGATGGCAGCTGACGACCCGCAACCCCGGATCGCCCGGGCGAGAGACCACCTCGGCCACGCGCCTCGACGAGTATGCGTGCGACAACCCGTGGAATCCGAAGCGCCGGATCCCCCACTCGTCCCGCCAGGCCTGCGGCAACGCGTAGGTAGTCGCCGCCGGTGTCATCGTCGCGTGGAACGCGGTGTCGAAGCACGCGATCTGGCGAAGGTCGGGGCGCAGGCCGCGGATCGCGCGCATGCCCGCGACCGCGCGGGGTTGGTGCAAGGGTGCGAGCGGCGCGAGCGCGAGCAGTTCGCGCTCGACGTCGCCGGTGATCAGCACCGGTTTCCGGAACTCGGCTCCACCGTGCACCACACGATGCCCGACCGCGTCGATCGGCCCGACGGTGTCGAGGAACGCGCCCAGGTAGCCCGCCTCGTCGGCGCCGTCCCACCTGTCGATCTCCCGTGTGGCCTCGACCGCGTCACCCGGCCCGACGACGCCGAGCTTGATGCTGCTCGACCCCGCGTTCACCACGAGGACCCGGCTCACTGCGACCAGGACCAATCCCGGACCTCGGGCAGGTCTTCGCCGTAGCGACGCACGTACTCGCCGTGGCGCGTGCGCTGGTCGACCATGAGCTGGCGCACCGACGCGGCGCTGACGCCCAGATCCGGTACGCGGTCGATCACGTCCATCACCAAGTGATACCGGTCCATGTCATTGCGCACCACCATGTCGAAGGGCGTCGTCACCGAACCCTCCTCCTTGTACCCACGCACATGGAGGTGATCATGGCCGTGTCGCCGATAGGTCAGGCGATGGATCAACATCGGATAGCCGTGATAGGCGAAGATCACCGGCCGGTCGGTCGTGAACAGCGTGTCGTAGTCGCGATCCGCCAGCCCGTGCGGGTGCTCGCTCTCGGGTTGGAGCCGCATGAGGTCGACGACGTTCACGACCCGCACCTTCAGATCCGGCAGATGCGTCCGCAGGAGCGACACCGCGGCCAAGACCTCGAGCGTGGGCACGTCGCCCGCGCACCCCATCACGACGTCGGGCACTTGGCCGTTGTCGTTGCTGGCCCACTCCCACACGCCGAGCCCACGCGTGCAGTGGAGGTCGGCTTCTTCCATCGACAGCCACTGCGCTTCGGGCTGCTTGCCGGCGACGACGACGTTGACCAAGTCGCGTGAGCGCAGGCACTGCTCGACCGTCGACAGCAGGGTGTTCGCGTCCGGCGGCAGGTACACGCGCACGACCTCGGCCTTCTTGTTCACCACGAGGTCGATGAAGCCCGGGTCCTGATGCGTGAAGCCGTTGTGGTCTTGACGCCACACGTGCGACGTGAGGAGATAGTTGAGCGACGCAACCGGGCGCCGCCACGGCAGCTTCCTACTGACGTTCAACCACTTCGCGTGCTGGTTGAACATCGAATCGACGATGTGCGTGAACGCCTCGTAGCACGAGAAGAGCCCGTGGCGCCCCGTCAGCAGGTAACCCTCGAGCCAGCCTTGACACGTGGTCTCCGACAGGATCTCCATGACCCGCCCGTCGCGCGCGAGAGCAACGTCGGTCGGGAGCACGTCGGCCTCCCACGCCTTGCCGGTGACTTCGTAGACGGCTTCCAAGCGGTTCGACGCGGTCTCGTCGGGCCCGAACAACCGGAAATCGCGCGTCCCGTCGTTCAGACGGAACACGTCGCGGAGATACTCCCCGGCGATGCGCGTCCCCTCCGCGTTCACGCTTCCCGGGCTCGTCACCGTGACGGCGTAGTCACGAACGTCGGGCAGGACCAGGTCACGTAGGAGCAAGCCGCCGTTCGCGTGCGGGTTCGCGCCCATACGCCGCTCGCCGACCGGCAGCCAGTCGACGATCTCGGCACGCGGGCGCCCGTCGCGGTCGAACAACTCGCCCGGCCGGTACGACCGCATCCAGGCCTCGAGTTGGGCCAGGTGCTCGGGGTTCTCGCGCACCTCGGCCAGCGGCACCTGATGCGCGCGCCACGTCCCCTCGACGGGCAGCCCGTCGACCACCTTCGGTCCGGTCCAGCCCTTCGGCGTGCGCAACACGATCATCGGCCAACGCGGCCGGGTTCGATCGCCTTCCTCGCGTGCCCGCCGCCGGATCGCTTGGATCTCCTCGAGCACGTGATCGAGGGTCGCCGCGAGCTGTTGGTGCACGAGCGCGGGATCGTCGCCCGCGACGAGATACGGGTCCCAACCGCATCCGGTGAGGAACGCGGTGAGCTCCTCGTCGGAGATGCGCGCCAAGACGGTGGGATTCGCGATCTTGTAGCCGTTGAGGTGCAGGATCGGGAGCACCGCGCCGTCGCCCACCGGATCGAGGAACTTGTTCGAGTGCCAACTCGTGGCGAGTGGCCCGGTCTCGGCTTCTCCGTCGCCGACCACGCACGCCACGACGAGATCGGGATTGTCGAACGCGGCGCCGAAAGCGTGGCTGATCGAATAGCCCAGCTCGCCACCTTCGTGGATCGAACCCGGGGTCTCGGGCGCGACGTGACTCGGGACGCCGCCCGGGAAGGAGAACTGCCGGAACAGCTCCAGCATCCCGGCCGCGTCGCGCGTCACCGACGGATACGTCTCGCTGTACGAACCTTCGAGCCAGGTGTTGGCGAGAATTGCCGGACCGCCGTGTCCGGGACCGATGACGTACATCATGTCGAGATCGTCGCGGGCGATCACACGATCGAGGTGCGCGTACACGAAGTTCAGACCGGGGCTCGTGCCCCAGTGACCGAGCAGCCTGGGCTTGATGTCGGCCACGGTGATCTCGCGCTCCAGCAACGCGTTCGCGAGGAGGTAGATCTGGCCGACGGTGAGGAAGTTCGCGGCGCGCCAGTACGCGTCGATCCGCGCGACCTCTTCCTCCGACAGTGGTGCATGATCGATGACCTTCATGTGGTCTCCTGCCGTCTTCCGCTTCTCGCCGGGATACCGAAGCGCTTCGAGTGCGTGAAGCGAGCTGCCCGGCGGTACACGCGCCGCGCCTGACGCGACTTGGGCACCGCGACCGGTTCGCCGATCACACGCTTCTTGTAGAAGATGGCCTTGGCCCATTCGACGAGCACGAGATACCCCACGATCATCGCGCCCAGGATCGGGTAGTACTCGAGGGGTAGGTGCGTGAAGCCCAGCGTGGGGCCGAACGGCAGGTACGGCAGGGCGAGACCGACCACTGGAACGATGGAGGACGCCACGAGCAGCTGCCGGCTCGGGCGGCTGTGCCAGAACGGGCGCCGCCGCGTCCGGATCACGAAGATGACGAGCGACTGGGTCGCGAGCGACTCGACGAACCAGCCGGTCCGGAACTCGGGCGCGTGGGCGTGCAGGACACCGATCATCACGCCGAAGGTCACGAAGTCGAAGATCGAGCTCAACGGCCCGAAGAAGATCATGAAGCTGCGGATGAAGCCGAGATCCCAGGCGGAGGGACGCGCCAACATCTCCTCGTCGACCTCGTCGGTCGGGATCGTCATCTGGCTGGCGTCGTAGAGCAGGTTGTTGAGCAGGATCTGCGAAGGCAGCATCGGCAGGAACGACAAGAACGCCGATGCGCCCGCGGCACTGAACATGTTGCCGAAGTTCGACGACGTCGCCATCAACACGTACTTGATCGTGTTGGCGAAGATGCGTCGGCCTTCGACGACGCCGTCGGCGAGCACGCCGAGATCCTTGTCGAGCAAGATGATGTCGGCCGCGTCCTTGGCCACATCGGTACCTGTGTCGACCGAGATCCCCACATCGGCGTGGTGCAGTGCGACCGCGTCGTTCACCCCGTCGCCCATGAACGCGACATCGGAGCCACGCAACCGTTGCACGCGCACGATGCGCGACTTCGTCTCGGGACCGACGCGTGCGAACACCGTCGTGTGATCGATCGCCGCGCCGAGGGCGTCGTCGTCGAGCGCGTCGACCTGTTCTCCGGTGAGCGCGCCGAGCACGTCGAGACCGAGGTCGCGGCAGACTTTGACTGCAACCTGCGGGCTGTCGCCGGTGATCACCTTCACGACGATCCCGAGCTTGGCCAACCGTGCGAGCGAAGGGGCCGCGTCGGCCTTGGGGCGGTCGGAGAACACCAAGAAGCCGACGAGACCGAGATGCTGTTCGTCCGCGTCGGCGGGTGCTTCGACGCCGGGCGCGGGGCGCGCGCCGACCGCGATGACCCGGGCCCCGGCGTCGTAGAGATCCGACAGGCTCGTGGTCATCGTCTCGGGAACCGAATCGCTACGCGCGATCACGGCTTCGGGCTCGCCCTTCACCACCAACCAGCGTTCGCCGTCCGGCGCGTCGGCAACGACGACGGAGAGGCGGCGTTCGTGGTCGAACGGTCGCGACGCCACGCGCTTCCATCCTTCGGCCTGCTCGGCAACGGCGGGCTCGGCCGCGTCCCACAGCGCGACGTCGAGCGCGTTGCCGCTCACGGCCGCCCCGTCTGCGAGCAGGGCCTCGTTGCAGACCAGGCCGAGCATGTGCGCGCGGTCGGGAGCCACTCCGGCCGCTTCCACACTGCGGTCGAAGGTGATGTGGCCCTCCGTCAACGTTCCGGTCTTGTCGGTGAACAGGAGGGTGATGTTGCCGAGATCCTCGATGCTCACCAGACGCTTGACGAGCACTTGCTTTTGCGCGAGCCGGCGCGAGCCCATCGAGAGGCTCACCGTCACGATCGCGGGGAGCAACTGCGGTGTGAGACCGATCGCGATGGCGAGGGAGAACAGCAGTGCGTCGATAAACGGCCGGTGCAGCGCGATGTTGATCACGAAGATCGAGACGGTCAGGACCGCGGCGACGCGCACGAGCAGGAACGAGAACTTCCGCAGTCCCACCTGGAAGGCCGTCTCGCCCGGCCGCTCACCCAGGCCGGCGGCAATCCGGCCGAACGCGGTCTGCATGCCGGTGCGCACGACGACCCCACGCCGCGCTGCCTTCACGAACGATCGTGCCCATCAACGCGCACGACCGGCCGAGGGCCGCGGGATCGGAGGTCTTTTCGACCGGCATCGACTCGCCGGTGAGGACGGCCTCGTCACATTCGAGCTCGGTCGTGTCGAGCAAGCGCACATCGGCGGGAACGATGTCGCCCATGGAGAGCTGCACGACGTCGCCCGGCACCAGCGCGACGACGTCGACCCGCTTCGGTACGCCGTCGCGGATGACGAGCGCCGTGTGGCGGATCTGAGCGTGCAGCGCCGCGACCGCCTGCTCGGACCGGTACTCGTTCACGAATCCGAGTCCGACCGACAAGCTCACGATGACGCCGATGATGAAGGCGTCGGTCGGACTCCCCGTGACACCCGACACCGCGGCCGCGGCCAGGAGCAGCAACAGGAGCGGGTTGCGCAACTGACGCCCGAGGACTCGCCACGCGCCCAAGCCGTGCGTGTGCAACGAATTGGGTCCGTAGGCTGCCAACCGGCCCTGCGCCTCGGCGGCGGACAGACCCGACGCACTCGATTCGAGCGCGCCGAGGGCGGCGTCCGTACCGAGCAGCGCGACGCGATCGAGGTCCTGGATCACACCGAGGCCGCTCAGCCGAGGGATGGGGTCATTGCGGCTCGCGATCGTCCGCTCGGTCGGTTGCCGGTCCCCGGCAGCGTATTGGTTGCGGTGACGCCGTCGTGGGCATGGGAGCCGGGTCGGGAGGTCGATCGCTCGGGCTCCCCCGTCGGCGGGCGGGTCGTCGTCAGGTCCCGGGCGTCGGGAGACCTCCCGGTGTCAGGTTCCGCGCAGCCAGGCAAACCATCGGTCGCCGACGGCGCGGCAATCGTCGACCCACAGGCCCGCGTCGCTCGCCAGCCGCGCGATCTCCTCGGCACCGACCCAGCACCACGGGAACCATCCGACCATTCCCGTAGCGACCTCGAACTCGACGACACCGAAGTCGAGCGCGGCATCCGGGTGGTTCGAGCTCGACGATCACGCACCCCGCCCCGTCCATGACGTCGCGCACCCGACGCAGCAATCTCGTCGGCTCCCCGCCGATTCCGACGTTGCCGTCGAACAGGAGCACCGTTGCCCACGAACCTTCACGCGGGATCGGATCGAACACGGATCGCTGCACGACGCGACGGCCTCGGGCCCGCGCGCTCGCGATCGCCGTCGGTGCCGCGTCGATCCCGAGAACGCGAACGCCTCGGTCGCGCAGCGCCGCGACCAGGCGTCCCGGACCGCAGCCGACGTCGAGCACCGGGCCGGTGATCCCGTCGAGAATCTGCCGGTCGGTCCGGTTCGCGGGTTCCGCCCAGGCCTCGAGGTCGAGCCGGACCACGCGATCGGTTCGCGCTCACGAGTGCATCGCCCGGCATACGTCGAACCTAACGACCTGCGGCGGCCGGTCGGCGCCTCGAGCCCTTACGGTTCGCGAAACACTTCATGGCGTAGGTCTCAGCGCGTCGCAGCGCGCGTCGCGGGCGCGCGTAGCGGCGCGTGAGCGAACTCCCGCATCCCGTCGTCGAAGGTCACACTCGAGCGGAAGCCGATGCTCCGTTCTGCGAGCGCGGGCGAGGCGAAGACGTGGCGGACGTCACCGAGGCGGTATCCGCCCACAACGACCGGTCGCGGAGCACCCGGACCGAACGCGTCGGCGATCGCGCTCGCCATGTCGAGCACGGTGTGCGGATCGCCGCTCGCGACGTTGAGCGGCCCGCCGTAGCCGCCGTCGACCGTCAACGCGCACACGTTCGCGCGCGCGACGTCGCGCACGTGGACGAAGTCGCGACGCTGGCCACCGTCTTCGAAGACCTTCGGCGCGTCGCCCCGCGCGAGAGCGCTGCGGAAGATGCTCGCGACCCCGGCGTAGGGCGTGTCGCGCGGCATCCGGGGCCCGTAGACGTTGTGGTAACGCAATGCGGTCACGGTCACGCCCGGGTGCTCGCGGGCGAAGCTGCCGCAGAGATGCTCCTGGTGCAGTTTCGTCGCCGCGTACACATTCCGGGGATCAGCGCGCGCGGTCTCGGGCACCGATCGGGCGACGAGCGGCGACGCCACACTCCGGGCACGCCGGTTCGTAGCACCCCGCGTCGAGCGCGGCGATCTCTCGTGGCCGGGGCGCGACCGCTCCGTGAGAAGGACATTCGTACCGGCCCTCGCCGTACACGACCATGCTGCTGGCGAGCGCGAGCCGCCCGCGAAACCGAGCACGATGCAGCGCCCGCAGGAGGGCCGCCGTGCCGACGTCGTTGTGGTGGACGTAGTCGGCGATGTCGTCGAAATCGACACCGAGCCCGACCATCGCGGCCTGATGGGAAACCGCGTCGACACCGGCGACGGCCGCCTCGATCGTCGCCACGTCGGTGAGGTCGCCCCAGAGGTACTCGGCCCCGTCGTTGCACCAATCCGGGATGCAGTGATGCGCGGCCGGCAGCAGCGCGTCGAGCACGCGCACCTCGTGGCCCTCGGCCGACGAGCGCGTCGACGACATGCGATCCGATGAACCCGGCGCCGCCGGTGACGAGGACCCGCACTACGCGCGGACCCGCGGGAGGCGAATCGTGAAGATGGCGCCGCCGTCGTCGTTCGCGCACGTGCAGCTGCCCGTCGTGCGCTTCGACGAATCCCTTGGCGATGGCCAGGCCGAGGCCCGCTCCGGCGCCGGGCGTGCGAGCACGATCGCTCTGGAAGGCGACATCGAAGATGCGAGGGAGATCCTCGGGCGGCACACCGCCGCCGGAGTCGTGCACGGCGACGTACGCGTAGTCGGGCCGCTCGTCGTCGACGCCGGCCTCGATGACGATCGAGCCGTCGCTCGGTGTGTGGCGGATCGCGTTCTCGAGCAGGTTGCGCAGGGCCCGCAGCACCTCGGGGGTCGACACCTCGAGCTCCGGCGGCGGACCGACGAGCCGACCCTCGAGGTTCACGCCCTTGGCGGCCGCGACCGGTGCCGATCCCGCCAGCACGTCCGACACGAGGTCGCCGAGCGACACGCGCTCGAAGTTGAGTCGCAGCGCACCCGCCTGGGTCCGGCTGAGCTCGAAGAGGTCGTCGACGAGCGGCGCGAGATGGTCGACCTCCTCGCGCATGGTGCGGAGATAACGCTCGACGGTCGCCGGATCGTCGACGACGCCGTCCTCGAGCGCCTCGACGATCGCTCGCATCCCGGCCAGCGGGGTTCGCAGATCGTGCGAGACCCAGGCGACGAGCTCGCGCCGCGACGTCTCGAGCACTCGTTGACGCGTCCGTGCCTCGTCGAGTCGGGCCTGGGTCGCGGCCAGCTCGTGTGCGAGATCCACGAGCTCGGCGGGAGCGTTGCGTTCGAGCGGCCCGGGCGGAGCCGCGTCCTCCTCGCCGAGCCGGCGCGTGGCCGCGACGAGCGCGCGGCTCGCGGCGCCGACCCGTGCGCCGAGAAGCGACGGCGACGAGGATCGCGACGGTGCCCGCCGCGCACCAGGACCACGACCAGCGCGCCGCAGATCGTGCTGCGAGATGAACATCGCTCGCGATGCGGCGTAGCGCACCGGCGATGACCGCGAGCACCGTGCTGCACGTCGAGCGCGACGATCTGCGCGCCGACGGAACGGCGATGTCGCGACCGCAGTGCGACGGCGCCGACGACGAGCGCGAGAACCGTGACGCCGGCCGCGATCGCGGCGAGCTCGACGGCGTCGCGGAGGCTCACGGGTCCCACCGGTAGCCGACACCCCAGACGGTGACGAGGTGCCCCGGCTCGCCGGGATCGACTTCGATCTTCTCGCGGATCCGGCGCACGTGCACGGTCACCGTGGCGGTGTCGCCGTAGGAGTAGCCCCACACCCCTCGAGCAACTCCTCGCGCCGGAACGCGCGCCGGGGACGCGACGGCGAGGAACACCATCAGGTCGAACTCGCGGGCGGTGAGCGTCAGCGAGCTCGTCGCCGCGTCGGGCCTCTCGGGCCACGACGTCGATGCGCAGGTCGCCGGCGACGATCCGGTCGGACGCCGCCGTCGGAGCGCGGCCACCGGCCCTCGCGGCCGCGCGGCGCAGCACGGCCTTCACCCGCGCCGCGAGCTCCCGCGGCGAGAACGGCTTCGCGACGTAGTCGTCGGCGCCGAGCTCGAGGCCCATGACCCGGTCGTCCTCGTCGCCGCGCGCGGTCAGCATGATGACCGGCACCGGCGCGGTCGCGCGGAGTCGACGGCACACCTCGAAGCCGTCGAGCTGCGGGAGCATCAGGTCGAGCACGACGAGATCGGGCCATCGAACGCGCCGCTTGCGAGCAGCGCGCTCTCGCCGTCGCCGACCGCGGCGACGTCGAGGCCGTCGCGCTCGAGATAGCGCACGACGACTTCGCCGAACGGTCGGGTCGTCCTCGACGACGAGGACGTGCGCGGCGGCGTCACCATTGCGACCATATCGTCACGGCAACCACGAGCGTGCAGCCCGCCTGCACGGCCAACCACGGCCGCAGCCGGGCCGGCCGGTCGCCGCTCGGAGAACGCGGCGGTCGCGAGCAACGCCCACGGCACGAAGGGCAGCCAGATGCGCTCGACCTCGGCCTTCGACATGCCGCTGAGGTCCGCGAGCGCGACGACCGCGAGACGCCTCGCCGACGAGCAACCACACCCGACGGTCGCGCAGTCGTCCGAGAGCGACCGCGACCGCGGGACCGGTGGCGACCGCGAACAACGCGAGATCGGCGAACAAGAAGTACGAGTACGGGCCGGTGGCTGGCGACCCCGGTCCAGTATTCGTGTCGGGTCGCGGCGAAGCCCGAGAACCACGAGAACCCGAGCGCGGCAAATGCGGCGAACACGGGCAGCGAGCCGAACGCGGCCAACACCAGGAGTCGCGTACGCCGGCGGTACACGCACACCGCGAGTCGGGATGATCGCGAGCAAGCACGAGTCCGTACGACAAGAACGCGGTGATCCCGAACCCGACGCCGCCGGCGATGGCGAGCGCGATCGGCGCGCCGGCCCGCAGCCCCCGTGGCCAGGACGATCGCGGTGACCGACCACGCCGAGACCCCGGCGAAGAAGGCATCTGCCGTCTGCCACCAGATGACCGCCGGAACGAGGACCATGAACGGCGCGGCGGCGCGCGCGGCATCCTCGCCCGCGATCTCACGCAACGCGACGAGTGCGGCGACGGCGGCCGCGGCCCCGCCGGCGACCACGAGCGCCGCGCTCCACCCGGCGCGTCGCCAGTCCGATGCTTGTCGAGCAGCCATTCGATGACGACCATGCCCGGGTGGATGACCCTTGGTGTTCTGCGGATACCCGGCGATGTGGTCGACGAAGTGCGCGAGGAACGAGTGCAGAGATCCGATCCCACGCGCCGACTGCAGGTAGTCGTTGCGCGCGAGGCGGACGGGATCGGTGAGCGCGTTGATCCCGTCGATGCTGTCGATGAGCGCAACCGCGCACGCCCAGCCGACCGCTGGCGACGACCGCGTCGCCGCGAGGACCGCTCCCCAGCGCAGTGATCGACAGACCGCGGGCGCCGCGTACACCACCGCGAGTGCGACGCACAGCGCGGGAACCACCCGCACGCTCGGATGGAACCGCAACGGACTCCAAAACGGTGGCGCGGCGAGGACGAGATCGATGGTGGGTGGCGACGAGAACCTTTCCCCACACGACCGCGACGAGGATCAGCAATGCCCACACGCCGAGCGGCGCGGCGACTGACGTCTTCGTAGGCGCGCGCACGTCGAGCATCGGGTCGGAAGGCTAACGACCGCGCGCCCGAACGCCGACGTGGCAACGGCACACGAGACGGCGAAGTTTCGCGAATCGTAAGGCCGGAACCGGCAGTCTTCGCGAGCGACATCGGTACGTTGCGATCGATGCCCGACGTCGTCCTTCCCGCGCTCAACGAAGCGCGCGCGATCCCCGCCGTCATCGGCGGATTGCCAGCGGGCTACGACGCGATCGTCGTCGACAACGGCTCGGATGACGGAACTGCCGACGTCGCCCGCGCCGCCGGTGCGCGGGTGATCGTGGAAGCCACGCCGCGGCTTCGGAGCGGCGTGCTTCGCGGGTCTCGTCGCCGCAACCGCAGACGTCGTGTGCTTCATGGACTGCGACGGTTCGTTCGACGGTGCCGACCTCGCCCGCGTCGCGAGGCCCGTCATGTCCGGCGAAGCCGACCTCGTACTCGGGGCCCGGCGCGCCGGGGCGGGCGCATGGCCGTTGCATGCACGGGCCGGCAATCGTCTCCTCGCTTGGGAGTTGCGTCGGCGAACCGCGTCTCGCCGTTGCGCGACCTGGGCCCGATGCGCGCGGCCCGTCGCGAGCAACTGCTCGGACTCGGTCTCGTCGACCGGCGGTTCGGCTGGCCACTCGAGATGGTGCTGCGCTCGTGGCAAGCGGGATGGCGCATCCACGAGGTCGAGGTTCGCTACCAGCCCCGAGTCGGTCGCTCGAAGGTCACGGGCACGATCGGCGGCACCGCGCGAACAGTCCGGGACATGACCCGGCTGCTCCGATGAAGGCGACCATCATCGTCATTGCCAAGTCGCCCGTTCCCGGGCGGGTGAAGACGCGCCTGTGCCCACCGTGCACCCCGGCCGAGGCCGCGCTCGTCGCCGCGGCCGCGCTCGCCGACACGTTGACAGTCGTCGCCGCGACACCGGCGACGGCGCGCGTGCTCGCGCTCGAGGGATCGCCCGGTCCGTGGATCCCCGACGGGATTCGTCATCGTGGCGCAGGCCGGACGCGGCCTCGACGAGCGACTCGCCAATGCGTTCGCCGCGGTGACCGGACCGGCGATTCTCGTCGGCATGGACACGCCCCAGGTATCGATCGGGCATCTCACCGCCGCGACGGAAGCACTTCTCGAACCGGACGTCGACGCGGTGCTCGCACCGGCCGTCGACGGTGGATGGTGGGCGATCGGTCTCCGGCGAGCCGACGCGCGCGTGTTCCAGGGCGTACCGATGAGTACCGAGCACACGTTCCGCGATCAGACCCGCGCGCTTGCGGGAGTTGGGCTACCGAACGACGACGCTCGATACCTTGCGCGACGTCGACACGTTCTCCGATGTGCTCGACGTGGCCGCGACCATACCCGACGTCGCGTTTCGCGGCGGCCGTCTCCGATCTCTGCCGCGCCGAGAGAGCCGCCGGGTGACCACGATCGCAAGCCCGGTTCACGACGACCGGGTCGCCGCGCGTCTCGGCCTCGCGCTCGCGGCGACGTTCACCATCTGCTTCCTCACGGGCCTGTACTCGCACTTCGCCCAGCATCCGTCATTGGGATTCGTGCTCCCGTCGCGGCCGGTCGGCCTCTACCGCCTGACGCAGGGCCTGCACGTCGTCACCGGCATCGCGTCGATTCCGTTGCTCCTCGCCAAGCTGTGGTCGGTGTACCCGAAGCTCTTCCAGTGGCCGCCGTTCGACGGCTTCGCGCACTTCGTCGAACGGCTCGCGATCTTTCCCTTGGTTGCCGGCTCCATCTTCATGCTCTTCACGGGGCTCGCGAACATCAACCTCTGGTACCCGTGGCGGTTCAACTTTCCCGATACGCACTATCGAACGTCGTTCATCGTCGTCGGCGCGCTCATCGTGCACATCGGAGCGAAGTTCAGTACGTCTCGACGGGCGTTGCGCCGTACTCCGCGGGCGCGGTCCGAATCCGACTCGACCAACGACCGGCGGTCCTTTCTCGCGACGGCGTTCGGTACGAGCGCGCTCGTTGCCGTGTTCACCGTCGGGCAGACCTTTCGACCACTGGCGCGGCTCGCCCTCCTCGCGCCCCGGCGTCCCGACGTCGGACCTCAAGGATTCCCCGTGAACGGGACGGCGAAGGAGACCGGCGTCGCGCATCTCGCTGCGTCGGCCGACTACCGATTGACCGTCACCGGCAACGTGACGCGACCGCTGACGTTCACGCTCGACGACGTGCGCGCGTTGCCGCAACATTCGGCGACCTTGCCGATCACCTGCGTCGAAGGCTGGAGCAGCTCGCAGAGATGGACCGGCGTGCGCGTGCGCGACCTGCTCGCGATGGCGGGGGCGGCGCCCCACACGGGTGCTCGCGTGCAGTCGCTCCAGCCGTACGGAAGCTACGTCAGCTCGGACCTCGACCATTTCCAAGCTCACGATCCCGACACCCTGCTCGCATTGCAGGTGAACGGCGAGCCGTTGGCACCCGATCACGGCTCTCCGCTGCGACTCATCGCGCCGAATCGACCGGGGGTGATGCAGACCAAATGGGTCAACACGCTGATCGCGACGTAGCCGCGGCGGGTCACCTCGGGCTGTTCGTCGGTCTGGCGCTCGGAGTGCCCACGATGCTGATCGGCGCGGTCGGTCTGCTCCGCCACACCGATGCGACACCGCCGTCGAGCTACCTGAGATTCCTCGTCGGCGGCGACCTCGTGCACGACGTCGTCGTCGCGCCCGTTGCCGTCGCGATCGGCTTCTTCGTCCTGCGCCGCCTTCCCGTCGTCGCACGGGCACCGCTACGCGCCGTGCTCTTCGGCACGGCCGTCGTCGTGGCGATCGCGTGGCCGGGCCTACGCCGCTACGGGCGCATGCGCGCTCCGGACAATGCAACCGTCCAGCCCCTCAACTACGCGACCTCCACCCTCACCGCGGTCGCGGTCGTCATCGCGGTCGGGATCGTCTGGTTCGCCATAGCGGTCATCCGCTCCCGTCGCGCCGCCACCCGGCCGCAGGGTCCACGCACTGCGGAGTCGTGAACACGGCTCCGTCGTGCCCGCGCGTGCACGCGCTCACGAACGCGACCGATCGTCGAGGTTCCGTCGTCTGGTCCTAGGGCGCGTAGTCGACGAAGAAGGAAGTCTCGCCGCTGGTCTCGGAGCCGACGTAGGTGCCGTTGTACGTTCCGGACGGATCGAGCGCGAACGCGTACTGGGTACCGGCCGTGAGCGGCAAGCCGCCGAGGGCGGAGACGTACCACTGGCCGCTCGTTCCCTTCGGTACCGTCACCGGCGCACCGGTGGCCAACACGCCGGCCTTTTGCCCGTTGGCGACGCTGTAGATCTTCGGCGTGAAAACCTGGTCACTGCCGGCGCCTCGGGCGAAGAACACGAAATCGTTCGTCGTACCCGATGCCGTGGCCGTTTCGATCCACGACAATTCGGAAGTGGTGTAGACGAACGTCGACGTGAATCCCGTGAGCGTGTGGCCCAACTGGGCGACGGCCGGACCCGACTGGACCACCGACGTCGGCGCCGACGAGACCGCGACCGATCCCGATGCGTTGGACCCGGTGACCTGCAAACGCAGCGTGCTGCCGACATCGGCCGCCGCCGGGACGTAGGTCGGATTGGTCGCGCCGCCGATGGCGCTGCAGCCGTTGCCACTGCTGTCGCACCTGGTCCACTGCAGCGCCAACGTCGGCGGCGGACTGGCGTTCCAGCCCCCGGCGAATCCGCTGAGCACACGGCCCGTGACCGCCGTCCCGGGCGAACCGGCGGGCCCCGCAACAGTGACCGACGGCGGCAGGTCGTTGACCGGCAGCGCGGCCGGTTGGGCGCCGGGACCGACGGGCGTGAACGGCGTTTGTTCGGAGACGTCGCCCGGGCAGGACGCGAGGTCGGCACCGTCGCTGTTGAGGATCTGGTGGGAGTCCTGGTAGTCGGTGACCGAACCGTTGAAGTTGATGTGCACGACCGGCACGACGCCGCTATTGACGTGGCACGCCTCGCCGAACAGGTCAGACGTGTCGAAGTTGAAGCCCGACGTCATCGTCAGCACGAGATGGCCGCCCGCCGCGAGCGTCTGGGGCAGCTGCGGCGCGGTCGCGCCACCCCACAGATTGAAGTGTGACGGCGACGATCCGCCGCCGAAGTCGACCGTCACCGAGTTGACGGATACCGACGATGCACCGGTGTTGGTCACCTCGATGGCGCCGGAGTCGTAGCCGCTGGCACCGATGTTCGGCCCGTGGGTCGAACAACACAGGGCCGGCTCCCCGATGAAGGTCGTGTTGGCCGAGCCCGACCAAGGTGTCAGGCCGCCCGCGCTGTCTGCGTATCCGAGGGCGACCGCCACACCGGCCGGTGGCGCGGTCGCGACGACTTGGGTGACGGTGAGATTGTCCAGGTTGAGGTACTGGTTCGAACCGGCCGTCGAATCGAACCACACCTTCAGCGTGTGCGCCCCGGCCGCCAAGCTCGCCTGATTCAACGTCAACGTCGTCCACGTACTCCAATTCGCAGTCGCCGCGAACGCCTGATTCGCCACCAACACCGACCCGTCCAACTCGATCTTCCGGTGGGCGATGCCATTGCCGGCGCCATAGCGCAACACCAGGTTCGTCGCCCCGCCCGCGACGTTGAACGAGAACGTCACGAACTGGCCCTGCGTGCCCCAACAACAGATGTACGGCGGGTTCTGCGCGCCCGGCCACACGGTCTCCGTCGGCAGGTTCGTCGCCGACGTGCCCGCCGCGATCGTCTGCGAGACCGCGGTGACCGCCACGGTCGGCGCGCTCGTCGCCGGCGCGCCCGCGCCCCCGGCGTTCGAGGCGGTGACGGTCGCGGTGACCGTCGACCCCACATCCCCCGCGGTGAGAACGTACGTGCTGTTCGTCGCGCCACTGATCGGGACACACCCCGGCGAACAGCGGCTCCACACGAACGCGAACGACGTGGGGCTGTTCGTCCACGTCCCCGTCAACACCGCCAACGTCTGCCCCTGCACCGGCGTCCCCGAGATCACGGGCACTGCCGTATTCACCGGCGCGAGCGGCACCACGGTCGCCGTCGGCGCGCTCGTCGCCGCGACTCCCGGACCGCTGGCGTTCGCGGCGGTGACGGTCGCGGTGATCGTCGCCCCCGCGTCACCGGCCCCGAGGACATAGGTGTTGTTGGTCGCGCCGCTGATCGTCGTGCATGCCGGTGAACAGCGGTTCCACGAGTAGGTGAACGAGGTCGGGGTGTTCGTCCACGTCCCGGTCGACACCGCCAACGTCTGCCCCTGCACCGCCGTCCCCGAGACCACCGGCGCCGCCGTGTTCACCGGGACCGGAGGCAGCACCGTCGTTGTCGCGGCACTGGTCGCCGGGAGACCGTCACCTCCGGCATTCGACGCGACGACCGTCGCGGTGATCGTCGCCCCGACATCGGCCGACGCCAGCACGTAGGAGCTGCTCGTCGCGCCACTGATGGGAACACACGCCGGCGAACACCGCTGCCACGCGTACGCGAACGAGGTCGGGACATACGTCCACGTCCCCGTCGACACCGCCAACGTCTGCCCCTGCACCGCCGTCCCCGAGACCACCGGCAGCACCGTGTTCACCGGCACCGGAGGCAGCGTCACGAAGCCCGTCGGCGCGCTCACTGCCGCAAGGCCGTCGCCACCGGCATTGGATGCGATGACCGTCACCGTGACCGTCGAGCCCACATCCCCCGCGGTCGGCACATACGTACTGCTCGTCGCGCCACCGATCGGGACACACGCCGGCGAACAGCGGTTCCACACGTACGCGAACGACGTCGGGCTGTTCGTCCACGTCCCGGTCGACGCGGCCAAGGTCTGACCCTGCGCGGCCGTCCCCGTGATCGTCGGCAGCACCGTGTTCACGGGCGCCGGCGGCAGAACCGTCACGGTCGCGGCGCTGGTGGCGGGGAGACCGCCGCCTCCGGCGTTCGCCGCGGTGACGGTCGCCGTGACCGTCAGCCCCACATCCCCCGCGGTGAGCACGTACGTGCTGTTCGCCGCGCCACTGATCGGAACGCACGCCGGCGAACAGCGGCTCCATGCGTACGCGAACGACGTGGGGCTGTTCGTCCACGTCCCCGTCGACACCGCCAACGTCTGACCCTGTTGCACCGTTCCCGTGATCACCGGGACCGCCGTGCTCACCGGTGGTGGAGGAAGGACGGTCGCCGTCGGCGCGCTGGCGGCCGGGAGACTGCCGCCCCCGGCATTGGATGCGGTGACCGTCGCGGTGATCGTCGCCCCGACATCGGCGGCCGCCAACACGTAGGTGCTGCTCGTCGCGCCGGTGATCACCGTGCAGCCCGGCGAGCATTGCTCCCAGAAGTACGCGAACGACGTCGGGCTGTTCGTCCACGTCCCCGTCGACACCGCCAACGTCTGCCCCTGCTGCGCCGTCCCCGTGATCGTCGGCGGCAACGTGTTCACCGGCACCGGTGGCAACGTCACACTGCCCGTCGGCGCGCTCGTCGCCGGCGCGCCCGCGCCGCCGGCATTCGACGCGGTGACGGTCGCGGTGACGGTCGCCCCGACATCGGCCGCCGCCAAGCACGTATGTGCTGCTCGTCGCGCCACTGATCGGGACGCACCCCGGCGCACAGCGGTTCCACACGTACGCGAACGACGTCGGGCTGTTCGTCCACGTCCCCGTCGACACCGCCAACGTCTGGCCCTGCACCGCCGTCCCCGAGATCACCGGAGCCGCCGTGTTCACCGGCGGCGGAGGAACGAGCTGGGTGACGGTGAGGTTGTCCAGATTGATGTACCGGTTCGAACCGGCCGTCGAATCGAACCACACCTTCAGCGTGTGCGCCCCGGCCGACAAGCGCCTGATTCAAGCGTCAACGTCGTCCAAGTACTCCAATTCGGCAGTCGCCGCGAACGCCTGATTCGCCACCCACACCGACCCGTCCAACTCGATCTTGCGGGACGCGGCACCGCTGCCCGCGCTGTAGCGCAACACCAGATTCGTCGAACCCCGCCGGTCACGTTGAACGAGAACGTCACGAACTGGCCCTGCGTACCCCAACAACAGATATACGGCGGGTTCTGCGCGCCCGGCCACACGGTCTCCGTCGGCAGGTTCGTCGCCGACGTGCCCGCCGCGATGGTCTGCGCAGCTGCTGAACGGCGCGGTGACCGTCGCGGTCGGCGCGCTCGTCGCCGGCGCGCCCGCACCGCCGGCATTCGACGCGGTGACCGTCGACGGTGATGGTCGCCCCGACATCGGCCGCCGCCAACACGTATGCGCTGCTCGTCGCGCCACTGATCGGCGACACACGCCGGCGTACAACGATTCCACACATACGCGAACGACGTCGGGCTGTTCGTCCACGACCCCGTCGACGCCGTCAACGTCTGACCCTGCTGCGCCGTCCCCGAGATCGTCGGCACCGCCGTGTTCACCGGCGGCGGCGCACCCCGGTCGGCATTCACGGTCACGGCTCCGAAGTCGACGTCGGCGCGGTGGGCGGCGAGGACGATCGATCCTCGGCTGAGGTCGCCGCTCGTCTGCAGCAGCCACGTGGGCGGTTCGGTGGTGCCGGTCTTCCAGACCTTGAGCTTGAAGTCGCTGCCGCCGATGGCGTTGTCGGTCACCTGCGCCTTGAACGTGTAGGCGACCCCCAGGGTCAGCTGGGTGCCGGTCGTGTCGGCCAGCGAGCGTCTGTTCGGGGTGCGTGTCGGTGTTCGCGTAGATCTCGACCGCGGCGCGCGGTACCCGCCGAATTGTCGTAGAGGAACGCGGCCGGGAACGGGTGACCGACGCGGGGCTGATCCGAGGTGACGACGCCATGCAGGTTGGCGGTCGCGCCCTGCCAGCCGGCGATGATCCCGACCGCGGCCCCGTCGGGGTCCATCGAGTTGATCGTGACCTGGGCCGTGATTTGGTATTGCGCCCACGTGCTCGGCCTGACCGAGCGTGACGAGCCGGTCGTAGCCGATGTCGGAGTTGCGGATCGTGCCGTCGGGTTGGATCGTCCAGTGGCCGTCGGCGATCTGAGCGATGCTGTTGATGTTGCCGCCGGCCGTCGACCAGTCGGCGGTGTACGGCAATGCCCACGGACCGCCGTTCACCTTCGTCGACGGTGACATCCGTGGTCGACGAGTTCCCCAGAGTTGTCGATCGCCGTGAGGTGCACCGTGTTCGCGCCGGCGCTGGAGCGACGCGTAGTCGAGCTCGACGTTGAACTCGCCGGGTTCGACGAGCCGAACCTGGTTCTCCCCCATCGACAGCGGGCTCGCCGGGCCCGCCGTTCAACGGAGTAGGTAAGGCTCGCCATCCCGGCCGGGTCGGAGACGTCGCCGAGAACGTTCACCCACTGCTGCGGCTGACCGTTCGCACCGAACGTCTGCTGCGACCCGTACCAGACATTGATCACCGGGGTGCTCGGCGCGGTCGGCCAGGCGACTCCGTCCTCGGTCGCCGGCGGCGCGTTCGAGTTGACGAAGTAGTCGACCTTGGCCGATGAACGCGGGCGACGATGCGCCTCCGAAGTTCCCGCCGAACACCCCGGCGCGCGCCACCGTGAGCGTCTGCGTCGAACGCCGCGGCCGCGGTCCAGTGCAGACCGTCGTACGAGTAGCCGAACGACCAGCCGTTCCCGGAACGTGCGACGCGGAGAACGATCGACGGCTTGTTGTAGATCTCGAAGCTCGCGACCGTGGTGACCGTCGTACCGGACACGGTCGTCACGACGAACGCCGTCTGGAACTAGTTCTGCACGATGTCGGCGTGCACGTAGTGCGTCGAGTCCTGCTCGACGACGATTCCCTGCTCTTGGAACTGTTGCGACACTGCGCGAGTCGAACTTGGCGTCGATGCTGAAGTCGGCGTTGGGAAGGGCTTGCATCAATCTCGGCGCGCCGTCGCCGCTCGAGTTGGGATCGTGCTGACGAGCCGGCAGGAACGCTGATGACCGCGTGCTGGCCGTCCATCGACTGCACCGCGTCGCCGCTCGGGTTCACGAAGCTCCACGTGGAGGTATTCAGCGTCGCGGCACTGAAGTCGTCGTTCGTCGCCGGCGGTGGTAACGCCCGAACCGCCGTCTTCGGGGACGATCGGGCTGGCCGTGTTGAAGAAGTAGTCGACCGATGCCGTCCACGCCGGAGGCGGCGACCCGGCGTTCCCGGCGTAGGGACCCAGGTCGGCCACCGTCATCGTGAAGCTGAACGACACACCCGTCAGCCACGTCACGCCGTCTTGCGAGTACGTGAGCAACCACGTGTTGCCGGTCCGCTTCACCCGCATCCAGAACGGCTGCGTCGGCATTCGCCAACGTCTGCGCCAACTTCACCGACGCGGTCCCTCCCGACACCGACGCCGCGAACAGCACGTTCGACGAACCCGTCGAGCAACACATCGAACCGCAACAGCGTCGACGCATCCTGCTCGACGACGATCCCCTCGTCCTGATACTGCGCCGAACCCATCGACTCGAACTTCGTCTCGACCTCGAAATCACTATTCGCGACGGGCTGCACGACCCGCAACGCCCTCGGGCCCCCTCGTCCACAAGTCGTGATCGGTCCCGGCCGGCAGCGACATCACCAGCGCATGGCCATTGAGCGATACCGACCCGTCCCCCACCGGGTTCTCGACCGACCACAACGACGTGTTCAACGACGATGCGTGGAAATCGTCGGACACGGGAGCGCCGGCCGCCGCCGACGCGGGGTTCGCCGGCAAAACGGCGATCACGGCCAACGCCACTACCGAGGACACGAGTTGGACGAACCGAACTCTCACGTACGTGCCCTCCCGCCAGGAGCGACCAACCTAGGTCGCAATGTCGCAAAGAGTGAAGCGATGTGACCGATTCCCGGTGCGGTGGGGGGCCGTTCCCGATCACACAGGCCACTTGCGCCCCACCGCCAACACGGAGCACAGACGATTGCTCAGCGCTCGGTGTCGGCCCGAGATCCGTCCGGCGACCGGGGGCTCCGTTCACGTTGGGTGTGGATCAGCCCGACCTCGCTCGTGAGAACGAACGCGATCGTGGCGGCGATCAGCGTGGTGGGAAGGAGACGGAGTCCTCCCATCTCGGTGACGACGAGCGTCGAACCGATGAGCGTCTTGGTGACACCCACGTTCGCCGCGACCATGAGTGCCGCGCAGACCACCCCGACCGGTGCGGCGGCGAAGGCATGGTGCGTGAACTCGCCGACGGTGGCGCCGATGAAGAACAACGGGATGATGAAGCCCCCGGGCCAACCGGACGACACCGTGAGTGACGTGCCGAGCAGCTTCGCCACCACGGCCACCGCGAGAACGCTCATGCTCAGACGGGTTCCGAGCACGTGGCCGGTTTGCACCTCGCCGAAGGTGAGCGCGTACGGCGACCAGATCGCCAGCAGCGCGAGTCCGAGCCCACCCACGACGGGCCGCGAGATGGCGGGAACGACGCGGAACAGCCAACGCATCCCAAGCGTGAGATAGGTGAACGCGACCGCGATCAAGGCGCCGGCAACGCCCGCGCCCACTGCCCACAACAGGTCAGTGCCACGCAACTTGTCGACCCCGGGGATGCGCCACGCGGGCACGAGATCGGCGCCGGTCATCGCGACATAGCAGGCGTAGCCCGAGAGCGCACCGAGGATCGCGGGGAGGAGCGCTTCGGTGTATTGCATCCCCCGCCGGTGCAAGATCTCGAGCGAGAACATCGCCGAGCCGAGCGGCGCGCCGAACAGCACGGTGAACGCGGCCGCCATCCCCGCGATCGTGACGCAACGCGCGTCGTCCGAGGAAAGGTTCCGCTTGCGCGCGAGCCAACCTGCGAGCGTGCCGCACGTGGTGACCAACGGCGCTTCGGGCCCGGCCGCGCCGCCGGCCGAGATGGTGAGGAGCGACATCGGTATCAGCGACCGCAACGTGCGCACGCCGGGCGCGGTACCCGACACGTGGATGTTGTCAACGAGCAGCTCGACGTCGCCGGGGTCGCCCAGCAGCCGCCCGATCACTACGACCCCTACGCCGGTTGCACCGAGCACCGCGAACTCGGCTGTGCTGCTCCAGCGGTCGGGCCAGAGCACGTGCTGCAGGAGGTGGAACGCGAGGAGATACGCGGCGCCCAGCGCGCCGCCGGCCAGTCCGACGAGCACAGTCGCGCCGAACACCGCCGGTGACATGCCCATGACACCGTGATCGAGGAATCTTCGGCGGACGGATTCCGAATTCATATCGTACTACGATATCGTGCAGATGCGAGATCACGAACCCGACGACGACGACTACCGGCGCCTTCTCGAGCTTCGGACCGGGCTCCGCCGGTTTCTGCATTGGAGCGAACAGCAGGCGACCGCCGTCGGCATCACACCCGCACAACACCAGCTCTTGCTCGCGATCCGCGGTCACCCACGCAACGACGCACCGACGATCGGCGACGTAGCCGACGCATTGTTGCTCCGACATCACAGCGCGGTCGGGCTCGTCGACCGCGCGGTGATGTCCGGGCTCGTAGACCGCCGTACCGATATCACCGACCATCGGATCGTGCGCCTGTGGTTGACTGCGCTCGGGGCGCGACGCCTCCGCCAGCTGAGTGGCGCGCACATCGAGGAGCTCAGGCGCCTCGCGCCCCGCATGCGTACCCTATGGGCGAACCTCGAACCCGTTCATGACTCGGAAGCCTGATCGTGGCGCTACGTACACGGCTGTGTGACCTCTTCGGCGTAGAGCACCCGATACTCAACGCGCCAATGGGTGGCGGCGACGCGTCGGCGCAGCTCGCGGCCGCGGTCTCCGAAGCCGGGGGTCTCGGCCTCATCGGTGGTACGACGATCGGTGGTGCCGAGTGGTTGGTCGAACAGATCCACCTCGCCCGCGAACTGACGGATCGCCCCTTCGGCGTCGGCTTCATCAGCCACCGCTCGAACACGGCGCAGCTCGTGAGCACCGCGCTCGACGAGGGAGTCCGGGTCATCGCGCACTCGTTCGCCGACCCCTCGCCGTTCGTCGCTCCCGCTCACGATGCGGGCGCGCTCGTGCTCTGCCAGGTACGTACCGTCGACGACGCGCGGCGCGCGGCGGATGCCGGCGTCGACGTCGTGACCGCGCAGGGGACCGAGGCCGGAGGACACACCGGCCACATCTCCACACTCCCCCTCGTTCCCCAAGTCGTCGACGCCGTCGCACCACTCCCCGTCGTCGCCGCAGGCGGGATCGCGGACGGCCGCGGTATCGCAGCCGCGTTGATGCTCGGAGCCGAAGCCGTCTGGATCGGCACGCGGTTTCTCGGAACCCACGAGTGCGGCGTCTCCGACGCATACAAGGCGCGCGTCGTTGCCGCGACCGGGGGCGACACCGTGCTGACGGATCTGTTCGACATCGCGGCAGGGGTGCCGTGGCCCGACGGCGTCTCGGGACGCGCGATCCGCAATCGGTTCGCCGAACGGTGGGCGGGTCGGGAGGACGACCTTCGGGTCTGGGCGATCGAACACCGTGAGGAGTACCGCCGCCTGGACCCGGCAACCGACGTCGCCGAAAGGGCGGTTTGGGCGGGCGAGGCCGCGTCGTTCGTGAACCGCATCGAGTCCGCTGCAGATGTCGTGTGCGACCTCGTCGAGGAAGCAATGGCGGTGCTGCGCGACCGGCCCGGCGCCGTGCTCCGGTGATCCCCTGACTCGAATCCGGCGTTCGAGGCCCGCAGACAGCCCGGGCATAATCACGTGATGCAAGTTCGTCGGGTCGGCGTAGGCGACGTCGAGACGGTGCGCGCACTTCGCCTTCACACGCTCCTCGACGCGCCAGATGCCTTCGGATCGACCTACGAACGTGAAGTCGCATTCCCCCGCAGCGTGTGGGCCGAACGGCTGAGTGCGGCGGGCAATGCAACGTTCATCTGCGAAATCGACGGCGGGCCCTGCGGCATGGTCGCGCTCGTGCGAGACGACGACGACTCGCAACTCGCATGGCTCGTTGGGATGTGGATCATGCCGACCGCAAGAGGTGCCGGCCGGGCCGACCTGCTGGTGTCCGCGGCGCTGCGGTGGGCAGGAGAGGAGTGCCTGACTACCGTGCGCCTTCACGTAACCGACGGCAACGAGTACGCCGAACGTCTGTACCGACGGCACGGCTTCAGCCCGACCGGGCGGTCCGTTGCCGGCTCTCGCGAGGGCGTCACCGAGATCGAGATGGAGCGCGCGGTGTCGGGATCGAATACTGGCGTCGCGAACTGCTGAGCGCGCGCCGTGTGACGATCCGGACTCGCCGAGCCGACTCTCCCGGCATTCTGCGCGGGTTCCCGTCGAGGTAAATCGCCACCGGCGGCGTGGCGAAGCTGCGAGAGTCGGGTGTGCCGCAGAACATCTTCACTGGTTCATTCGCCGAACACTACGACCGAGATTCGCCGGAGATGTTCGAGCGCGCCGGTCTTGACGCGACCGTTGGTTTCCTCCTCGATGAGGCTCGCGGCGGTGCCGCGCTGGAGTTCGGCGTCGGCACCGGTCGCGTCGCGTTGCCGTTGAGCCAACGAGGCGTCAAGGTCCACGGCATCGACATCTCGCCGGAAATGGTGGCGCAGCTGCAGACAAAGCCCGGCTCGGAAGCGATCAGACTGACCGTCGGCGACTTCGCGACGACCAGGGTCGCGGGGGCATTTTCGCTCGTTTACCTCGTCTACAACACGATCGGAAACCTCACCAGCCAAGAAGAACAGATCGCATGTTTCCGCAACGCCGCCGCGCACCTCGAGCCCGGCGGCCGGTTCGTGATCGAGCTGGGCGTGCCCGATCTCCGTGGGTTCCCTCCCGGCGCGACTGCGCAACCGTTCGAGGTCAGCTCGACCCATCTCGGCTTCGACACCATCGACACCGCTACACAACAAGGCGTCTCGCATCACTACTTCATCGACGGCGACCGCGTGACGGCCTTCGACTGCCCGTATCGCTACGCCTGGCCGTCCGAACTCGACCTCATGGCCCGTCTCGCCGAACTGACGCTCCGTGGGCGATGGGCCGACTGGAACCGCTCGCCCTTCACCGCCGAAAGCCGCAAGCACATTTCGGTCTGGGAACGTCCGTCGTCAGGGAGCGCCTGACGCGAAGCTCATCTCTGCCGCCACCTGCATCCCGCGGGCTGCGCGTCTACGGCGCGCTCGTGCGCGTGACGAAGGCGAGTTCGCACGTTGTGGATGCGGTGAACGATGCGGTGGTCGAAGCCTTCCACTGTGTCGTTTGACCAGAAGGCACCCTCGACGGTGCGGCCGAAGTCGAGGCGACCTGCACTCGCGCCCGGTTCTTCACGTCGATGCCGATGACGTAGTCGGCGCGCCTCGCCGTGGTGTTGTGTGCGGTGCCGCGCACCTCGACGTCACCTCGGGAGTCGGGTCCGCAAGAAGTGATGACGACGCCCTTGCCGTTGGGGTTGAGTCCCGCCGACACACCGTGCACGATCGTGTTGTCAAATGCGTTCAGGTACAGCACAAGTGCGAGCACCACGAGCGCCAGGCCGACACCACCGGTGACAACGGCCACGAGCAGGAACTTGCGACGGGTGGTCCTCATGCCGAGCATCGTCCACGCTCCGGAGCATTCGCGGATACGTCGATGATACGGCCGCGGCGGGCACGACGACGCTCGGCACGTGTCGGCCACGGTCGCCCGGGCGTCGAGGATCGTGCGGAGCCGCCTCGCTCACGAGGATTTCGCCCAACTCCTCACACCGGCCTTCAACGCTGCGTTGGTGGCGGACAGGAATCGCTCGTCGTAACGGGCATCGCCGTCTTCGACCCAGACGAGCACAGCTTCTACGACATAGGCATTCGTCGCTCGGACCGCCCACCGAAGATGCGCGGCGGCGACGTGCGGAGCAAGCGCAGTCTCGGTGAGGTCGCGCAGCCGATCTCGCGCACGATCGGCGAAGCGAGCGAAGTCGGGCTCGCGGGTCGCGTGCCGCCACAGAGCCTCGAACATCGATCGATCGGCACGCGCCGCTGCGAGCAACGCGGCGGGCGTCGGGCCGTGGCTGCCAACCGCCCGCTCGTCCGACAGGGCCTGGTCGAGAACTTCGAGAGCCCGTTCGAGCACCGCCTCGTAGAGCACCTCCTTCGATGCGAAATGCCGATACACGATCAGGTGTGACACGCCGGACGCGGCGGCGACATCTGCCATCGACGTCGCCGCGTATCCGCCGCGAGCGAACGCGCCGGCCGCGCCATCGATGATCGCGGCGCGTCGTTCGGGGCGTCGCATCCGCGTCTGGGTCGCGCCGACCCGGGTCATGTCTGTTCCGGCGCGAACAGCCGGGCGTTGTCCCACGAAAGGATCCGATCATCGGGCACGATTTCGATCGTCACCGTTCGCGTTTCGTAATGGGCTCGGGTCGCCGACGGCATCAGTGGGCGCGGCGTGCGAAAGCCTTCGTATTTCGTGTGGAGCGCGGCCGTAACCCGGTCGAGTTGCTCGCCCGCTTCGACAAAGCCGGCGCGACCGGTCAGGTGAACCCCGACGAGTTCCGCCCATTGCGTACCGGACTCGACGAGGAACGACACCCTCGGATCGTTGCCAATGCGAGCGAACTTCTTCGTGTGCGCCGGCCCGGCGACGTAGATCCGGCGGTCGAGGACCCCGAACCAGACCGGCAACGAGATCGGCCACCCGTCGGCGCGCAGTGACGTGAGGACTCCCGTGTGTGCGTTCTCGAGCACCGCCCACGCCTCGTCGTTGTTCATTCGGACGCTGCGTGCCACCGCACACCCCCTCGCACCCGAGCCGGATTGTTACATCTCGATGTTACAATCCGCGCGCCGGCCGCGAGCGGAGGAACCATGCAATTCGGGCTGTTCTTCGAACATCAGGTGCCCCGACCGTGGACCGACGGCGACGAAGCGCGCGTCTTCGCCGAGGCCCTCGAACAGATCGAACTCGCCGACCGGATCGGCATCGACTGTGCCTGGCTCGTCGAGCATCACTTCCTCGAGGAGTACTCGCATTCGAGCGCGCCGGAGCTCTTCCTCGCCGCGGCCTCGCAGCGCACACATCGCATCCGGCTCGGCCACGGCATCATGCACACCCTGCCGGCGATCAATCATCCCGCGCGGGTCGCGGAGCGGATCGCGACCCTCGACATCTTGTCCGGCGGACGCGTCGAGTTCGGTACCGGCGAGGGATCCGCGGCAGCCGAACTCGATGCATTCGGCGTCGACCCGCGCGACAAGCGGGCGATGTGGGAGGAGGGCGTCCGCGTCGCGTTGCGCTGCCTGACCGAGACACCGTTCACGGGGCACGTCGGAGAACACGTCCGCCTCGCGCCCCGCAACGTGGTGCCCAAACCGGTCCAGCGGCCGCATCCCCCGGTCTGGGTGGCATGCACCCGCCGCGAGACGATCCAGCTCGCGGCACAACACGGTATCGGCGCGCTCTCGTTCTCGTTCTTCGATCCCGAAGAGGCTCGGCGCTGGGTCGACGACTACTACGAGACCCTCGCGACTCAGGGTGTGCCGATCGGCGATGCCGTCAACGCAAACGTGGCCTGCGTCACCGGGTTCTTCTGCCACCAAGACGAACACGTGGCCATCAGCCGCGGTGCGGAGGGTACGAACTTCATCGGTTACTCCCTCGGCCATTACTACGTCTTCGGCCGGCACCGCCCGGGTGCGGGCGACCTCTGGGCCGAATACCGCAATCGGCGAACCGAGACGGGCTTCGATCCCGAAGCCGTCGCCCTCGCGGCCGGGCACTCCGACACGCTCGGCGCCAAGGTCGTGCAGGAGGGCACCACGGGACTGCGCGGCGCCACCGGCACACCCGACCAGGTGCGCGCCTACCTGCGCCGCTACGAAGAGTGCGGCGTCGATCAAGTCATCCTGTCATGCGCGGCCGGCCGCAATCGCCACGAGCACATCATGGAGTCACTCGAACTCTTCGGGCGCGAGGTACTTCCCGAGTTCCTCGAACGCGACGCAATCCGCCGACGCGACAAACAGGAACGACTCGCGCCGGTCGTCGCGGCCGTGATGGCGCGCAAGCCGACGAGCGACCATCCGCCGATCGATCCCGACTACGAGATCCCGGCGTACCCACGCGTCGACGCCGATCGCCAAGAAGGCGACAAGTTCCACCGCTGGCTCGACGACTACGCCGCCAAGATCGCGGCCGGCGAAGACGTCAGCAAACGGCTCGCCTGAATACATGCACGCGGCGAACGACACGCATGACCCCATGTGGCTCGGAGGTCGGTTCGACGAGGAAGCCGTCGCGCGCGATCGGATTCGGTCGCCCGACGGCCGGCGCTGACCTTCGGCCACCAATCGCGATTCAGTCGGGCGGGCAGTGTGTTGGCGGGATTCGAACCCGCGACCTCTTGAGCCCCAGTTACCGCCCGAACGTCTCGCTACGTCTCGCTACGTCCCGCTGCGTCTCAGCACGTCTCACGCGACGGACCGAGCCCGCGCACGCAGCGCCATCTCCCAAGGCGCGAGCCCACGCGCCGTTGCACCATGAACGCGGTCATTCCCGTCGTTACCGGCCCGCTCACAGTGACCGTTCGCGGACGATGCCGGCGACGTTGATGTGTCGCAGGCCCCGCCAGGTGCTCCACTGCGCGACAACCGACGCGGCGAAGACCGCGACGCACACGAGCATCACGGTCGAGGTCTGCATGCGCAGTTCCCAGCGGTAGCCGAGGTTCTCGTAGTTGGACATGAACCAGCGGGCAAGCCCGATGCCGGCCACCAGACCGATTGGGATGCCGGTCACGGTGAGGATCAGGTTCTCGGTCGCGACGAGCCGGCCGAGCATCCCGCGCGTCATGCCCGCGGCGTGCAGCGTGCCGAGCTCGACGCTACGTTCGGCGAGGTTCGCCGACATCGCGTTGTACAACAACGCGACCGCCATGATGATCGCGAATATCAACATGACGCCCACGAGGACATCCATGATCGCGAACGCGTCGCGCAACGTTTGCTCGAGCGCCGCGTTGTCGAAGAAGGCGGCCGCGCCTGGCAGCATCCCGAGTCGATGTGCGACGGCGTCGCGCGCGACCCCGGGCTGCAGTTGCACGAGCGCGCCCGAAGCCATCGTCCGGCCGACAGCCCGGTCCAGGTGCTCAAGGGACATATAGGCAACGGCGGTGAGCGGTTCGTCGACGAAACCGACGACGCGTTCGACGAGCCGTGTGCCGTCAGCCGCGGTCACCGTCACCTGGTCTCCAGCGCGCATCGACAGCAACCGGCCCAAGCCGCGGCCCAGCAGTAGCCCGCCCGTTCTTGGCAAGGTGACCGTGCGGCCGCCGGGCTCGACGAAGCGATGCATCGTCGTGTCGGACTGCATGCCCATGAGGATCGTGTCGAAGCGCTTTCCACCGTTCGTCAGTGCTACCTCGACGCGAGCGAACGGCTCGGCGGCGGCGACTGCCGGGTCACGACGCGCGGCAGCAACCAGCGTCGCCGTATTGCCGGGTGTCGCGTAGAGCTGGCCGCTCGAGCGGTCGACGGTGCCGTACTGGGCATCGAGGACGCTCGCGACCGTGTCCCGCAAGCCGGCGAACACGAGCACGAGGCTGAGCGACACGGCCACGCCGACGATCGTGAACGCGGCCCGGCGGCGGTTCCGGCCGAGGCCGCGGATCACCATCCGCCATCGTGCTGGCAGGTGAGCGGCGGGTGGCACGAGTCGCTCGAGTAACGACCGTGACGCGGTGCCGGTCGGGCGCGACGCGCATTGCCTCGGCGGGAGTTGTCCGTGCCGCGGCACGCGCCGGACCCCAGGCGGCGAGCGCGGACGCTGCGATGCCGGCGGTGGCGGCGATCAGCAGGGTCGTTGGGTGCAGCGAACTCACCGACAACGGCAGGCCGAGCGCGTCGGTGTACATCGACGTGTACCAGCGGCCGAGGAGTACCCCGCCGATGAGGCCGGGAACGGCGGCTGCGATCCCGGCGACGAACCCGTAGCCGAGATAGTGGCGCCGCAACGTTGCCGGCGGAATGCCGTTCGCGGCGAGGGTGCCGATCACGGCGCGCTGTGCACTCACGAGCCGCGACAGCAAGATGAACGCACCGAGTACCGCGGCGACGAGGAACAGCAGGGGCAGCAGGTTTGCGAACTGGCCGAAGGTCTTGACGTCCTGGTCGAGCGCGACGAACGATGGCTGGTCTTTGCGGGCCTGGACGACGAGGTCGTGTTCGCGGGCGAGCGCGGTCGCGGCCGACACGAGCGCGGCGGCCTGGCTACGGTCGCGCGCGTACAGCGCCAGCTGCTGCTCCGGCGCGCTCGACACGGTCTTTGCCAACGCATCGGTACCGAACAACACACCGAACTGTTCGGCGCTGGTCATCACCTCCTGCTGCGAGCGTGCCGGCCAGAAGTACTCGGTCGAGAGGCCGCTGCCGGAGACGACAACGGGCTGCCAGCCGGAGCGGCCGAACAGGTCGATCGTGCTGCCGGGCTTCAGGTGGAACGCGTCGGCGAGGTGCTGTTCGACAAGGACCTCTCCGGTGCTCGGCAGCCGGCCTTGGCGCAGCGCGATGCGCGCGACGTCGGGCTGAGTACCGTCGGGGATGCTCACGACCCGGCTCAGGAGCGTGTGGTCACCGATACGGGTGCCGAGATCCTGCTGGATTCGCGCCGTGACCCAAGGCACACCGGGCAGCCGCGCCACGTCATCGGCAAGTGTCGCGACGTTCGGGCCGCTCAGCACGACGTCGGGAAGCCGCTGCGTGCTGTACGCGCTCGCGAACGAGTCCTTCAAGTTCCGGTACGCGTCACTCGCAGCGACGAACACCGCGATCCCGATCGCGACTACCACGACGACCGCGAGGAACTGCGTCCGCTGCCGCCACACGTCACGGCGCAACTTGCGAGACAGAATGCCGCTCACCACTCGAGATCCTCGGCTTCGACCGGATGAGCGACGCGGTCGTCGCTCGCGATCTCGCCCGAATGCAGCCGCACGACCCGGTCCGCCATCCTTGCGATCGCCGAGTTGTGCGTCACGAGCAGGACCGTGTGATGGCCCTCGCGGGCGAGTTCGCGCAGCACCGCGAGGACCTGCCGGCCAGTTGCGAGGTCGAGGCTGCCAGTCGGTTCGTCACACAAGATGAGTGGCGGCTCCTTCACGAGCGCGCGGGCAATCGCGACTCGCTGCTGTTGACCACCGGACAGCTGCGCCGGGAACCGGTCGGTGACGTCCGCGAGCCCGACACGGGCGAGTGCAGCAAGGCTGCGCGCTTCGGCATCGGTACCGGTGACCTCGGCGAGCAGCTGCACGTTCTCGAGCGCGGTCAAGGTCGGCACCAGGTTGAAGAACTGGAACACGAACCCCACCCGGTCGCGGCGGTACGCGGTCAGCTGCTCAGTCGAGAGCGTCGCGATGTCCGTACCGGCAACGACGACCGAGCCGTCCGTCGCCTCCTCGATCCCACCGATCACGTTCAACAGCGTCGTCTTGCCCGACCCCGACGGCCCAAGAATCACCACGAACTCGCCCGGTGCGACAGCAACCGTCACGCTCCGTAACGCATCGACTGCCACCGCTCCCGCGCCGTACCGCTTCGTGCAATCGCGCACCGCGACTGCCGGTTCGCCCGAACGCGCGGCTTCCTCCGCCGCTGCGGCGAGTTCAGCCGCTCCGTGGCGGTGGCGAGCCAACATGCGCACACGGCCTCCTTCTCTCGCCCGCGTCGAAACGCGAGCTCGTTCCTCCCACCACCTCATTGGATCCAACGCGACGCCCGCTTGGATAGAGGCCGAGGACCCTTGGGGCCCAGGGCGACCGGCCCGCGCCAACTCGGTCCGCCGACTCCGTCCGTGATCGTCGTAACAGACCCTTCGCAAGGGCGTGTTTGGCCCGCAGGTGTCAGCGGGCGGAGTGTTACGTACCGCGAGCTCCCATGAAACGGGCGAAGGTCCTCCCTTCGAAGTCACTTCGGCGGGCGACGACGACTGGCGGGAGGGTCATGATCGGTGTGGATGCCGGTCTGAAGGTCGTGTTCAATCGAGGTGCTCGGTGAAGTGTCCAGTCGATGAAACCGTTTTGCAGATGGCAGAGCGTCATGGTGTGGAAATCGACTATTGCCCCGAATACAGGGGCACGTGGCTCGATCGTGGGGAACTCGACCGCATCATCGACCGCGAGATCCAAGCCGAGGCCAGGCATGCCACCACTACGTTGGCCGCCCGGAAGGCGCACATCAGGCGAAGAAGAAATCGCGGTCTTCCTTCGTCGCCGATCTGTTGGCCGGTGGCGGCGAGGACTGAGCAACGCAGCTCGGCCGGCCGTTCCCGCGTGATGTCGGACGATGCGGCTGAGTGTCGGCGAGAAGGACACCGGAGATGCAACAGATCGTCGTAGGGATTGATGGATCAGAAAGCTCGAGCCGAGCATTGGAGTGGGCGCTGGATGAGGCCGCGCTCAGACAAGCGCGGCTCCAGGTCGTCCACGCTTGGGATGCACCCTTCGAGCCGACCTGGGGGACGATGGGTGTCGACGTCGCAGAATATGAATCAGCTGCGCGTCGGTTGGTCGACGACGAGGTCGCCGCCCGAGTGCCAGACACGACTCGGGTTCCGGTCGACAATCTCATCGTGCGTGGATCGGCGGCCGCGATGCTCGTGGACCTATCGAAGGACGCCGACCTGGTCGTCGTCGGATCACGCGGACACGGCGGATTCGCCGGACTTCACCTCGGATCGGTTAGTCAACAGGTCGCCCAACACGCTCGATGTCCCATCGTGATCGTGCACTCACCTTGAAACCACACGTGCACGCTCGACAAGAGCGTGACCGTGGGCCGCGATCGGGGAGTGCCGTCGTTGCGTGACGGCGGATCGAGATCACGATCCGGTCCTTCGCGCGTCGACGCTCGGTCAGCCCGACAATCCCCGGGTCGCACGAATCAGACGGCCGCGCCAAAGAGGCGACCGACCGACATGGTGAACGCCATCGCGATCAGCCCGCCGATCACCATTCGCACGATCGGACGGACCGGGTGTGCGCCGCCGAACGCCGCGCCCGCAGTTCCCAGCGCGACGAGAGCGACGACGACAACGATGATCGTCGTGACAATGCGCGCCGCACCCGTCGCGAGCGCAGCGGCGAGGAGCGGTCCCGCCGCGCCGACGGCGAACGATCCTGCCGAACTCACGGCCGCCTGCACGGGCCGCGCGAGAGTGGACTCGCTGATCCCGAGTTCGTCAGCCAAATGAACTCCCAGTGCGTCCGCTTCGGTCAGTTCGACCGCGACGCGCTCCGCCAACTCGTCGGACAGGCCCTTCGCCCGGTAGATCGCGGCGAGCTCCGCCAGCTCGCGATCGGGCACGTTGTCGAGCTCCCAGCGCTCCTTGGCGATGTCGGCATGCTCGGAGTCACGTTGCGAACTGACCGAAACGTATTCACCGAGCGCCATCGCCGCCGCTCCCGCGACGAGACCAGCCATCCCCGCGGTCAAGATCGCGCTCCGGGTCGCGTCGGCGGCGGCGACGCCGAGGATCAGACACGCGGTCGAGATGAGCCCGTCGTTCGCGCCCAACACCATGGCTCGCAGGAGACCTACACGATGACCCGCATGACGCTCCCGGTGCGACACCACGAGACCCGAGAGTAGATGATGCGTCCAATAGCCTCCCCCGCCCATCGCCCGTCTCCCATCTCCAGATGCGACCTCGACCACCGGAACGGGCACCTCGCTACGAGACCGACTCGACCGGCGGCCGACCACGACGTCGACCCGAGGTGACCTTCGGCCTGGGCGCCGCCACCTTTCGGCACCGGCGTTCTCGCACGTCAAGGCGCAACATGTGAAGACACGCACCTGGAGGATGCCGGATGCTGGTATCGATCATCGTCATAATTGCCGTCGCGGTCACGATCCTCGCCGGTGTCGTGTCCTACAACCGGCTGGTCCGACTTCGTAACCACGTCGCAAGCGCGTGGTCGCAGATCGCCGTGCAGCTCACGCGTCGCCACGCTCTCATCCCCAACCTGGTCGAAACCGTGAAGGGCTACGCCGCGCACGAGCGCCGGACACTCGAAGCGGTCGTACAGGCTCGCAACACCGCAGTCGCTGCACAGCAATCCGGCCCAGCATCCCAGGCGCAAGCCGAAAACGTCCTGACCGGCGCGCTACGACAGCTGTTCGCTCTCTCCGAGGCATACCCCGATCTCAAGGCAAACGACAACTTCCTGAACCTCCAGACGGAACTCGCCTCGACCGAGGACCGCATCTCGCTCGCCCGCCAGTCCTACAACGACACCGTGATGACGTACATCACCAAGGTCCAGTCGTTCCCGTCGAGCATGATCGCGACGATGTTCGGGTTCAAGACGCCCGAGTACTTCGAAGCCGAACAGGGCTCAACCGACGTGCCAAAGGTCCAGTTCTGAACGGTGGTATCCCCGAAGCGCTGAGTCTGAGTCATGGACGCGGACCGGCAGCGATGTCGCCTACGACCTCGGAGTCGTCACGCCCTGAGCCGGCACGACGCCACACATCCCGAATGCCATGCCCGTGCACAAGGCCGGGCGGGGTGTTGCCCATCACGGAGGAGCCTCGCGACCGCTTGCACGAACAGTCTGACAAACCCGGGCCTTGGTTCCTCATGACCGGCGCCGTCTACACCATCATCAGAATCGCCGCCCTGGACGCCACGCCTGCCTGACCAGACACGTCGGCAAGAGTTCCCGGCCCGACCCGCAGCCGAACGACGACTCGAACAAACGCCACCGACCCAACACGCGCCACTCACCGATCGATTTTCGGCACCCTGTTAGGTAACGACTCAGGTGCAGTACCGGAGACTGCCGAACAGACCCTCTGACCTGGACTTATGGTGTCGGGCTGGCGGGATTCGAACCCGCGACCTCTTGACCCCCAGTTACCGCCCAAGCATCTCGCTCCGTCTCAGCACGTCTCACGCTCCCCCGCCGACCAGGCCTTTCGCGACGGCGTTCGGAGCCCTTGTCTCACTACGTCTCGCTACGTTTCTTAGGTAGAACCTTAGGTAGCAGCGTGCTGTCGTGCGGGTACCGATCCTTGCGTCTGGCGAGCCGTTACGCCCTTCCCTCTGCGAGTGCGATGAGGCGGTCACGGAGGGCCAATGCGGATGGAACATCGACCCTTGCTACGCAATGTGAGACGGGATCGACGTCACGACGGTCCCTTTGCGGAACAAGAGGCGTGCTTTCAGCGCGAACGCGGTTTGGTTGTGCAGCAGTTGGTCCCACCAGTGGCGCACGACGAGTTCGGGTACGACGACGGTGACGACGTCGTGGCTCCAACGGCGGTCGAGTTCGTCGATGTAGTCGAGGACGGGGCGGGTCAGCGCACGGTAGGGCGACGGCACAACGTCGAGGGGGATGTCGAACGCGTACTCGTTCCACGTCTCTCGCATCCGTTCGCCGGACGCGGTATCGAACGCTACGTGGACGGCGTGCAGGTATTGCGGGTGCAACGATTTCGCGTAGGCGAGCGCCTCGAGGACGCCGGTATGGACTCGGTCGCCCACGAGCACGACGACGGTATGCACGATCTCGGGTAACGGTGTTCCCGGCGGGCACGCGAGCGCTTCATCGACGCGGCGATAGTGCCGCTTGATCGACAGGAACATGACGACGAGCAGCGGAATCACCAGCGTCGGGATCCACGCTCCTTCGGTGAACTTCGACACGACGACGACGAGCGTGACGGCCGTCGTCGCAGTCGCGCCAATGGCGTTGATCACGAGTCGCCGCCGCCATCCCAGTTCGCGCAACCGCGAGTGGTGCACGACCATGCCTGCTTGCGAGAGCGAGAACGACATGAACAGCCCGACCGCGAACAGCGGGATGAGTGCGCTGACGTCACCGCCGAATGCGACGATCAACCCGCCGGCGGCGATCGCGAGGACGAGGATGCCGTTCGAGAGGACGAGCCGGTCGCCACGGTTGGCGAGCTGGCGCGGCAAGTACGCGTCGCCGGCGACGATGCCGGCCAGGCGCGGAAAGTCGGCGAACGCGGTGTTGGCCGACAGCGTAAGGATCGCGGCGGTCGAAGCTTGTAGGAGTATGTAGAGCGCGCCGTTTCCGAACACTGCTCGACCCATGATCGAGAGGATCGTTTGGTCGGGGCTGAGGGTCGGATGGAGTCGTACCGCGAGCACGGCGATGCCGAGAAACAGCCCACCGAGGATCGTCGCGACCCACGTCAGCGTGATCGCGGCGTTGCGGGACTCCGGTTTGCGGAACGCCTGGATGCCGTTCGAGATCGCCTCGACGCCACTCAAGGCGACCGCGCCGGAAGAAAACGCGCGGAGGAGCAGAAATGCAGACGCGCCGGTGAGCACGGCGTTCGGTCCGGTGAAGTGTTCCAACGCCTGATGCTTTGTCGGGAGCGGAGTGGAGGCTTCCGGTGGCGAAGCGGATCAGTCCCCACCCGACGAGCAGTGTCATCATCGCGACGTAGGTGTAGGTCGGTGGAGCGAACAGCCGACCCGACTCGCGCACGCCCCGAAGGTTGGCGACGACGATGAGCACGAGCAGACCGAGGCCGAGCGCGACTTCGTGACCGCGTAGAGGTGCGACTGCAGAGGTGATCGCGGCGACGCCGGCCGCGATCGACACCGACACGGTCAGCGTATAGTCGACCATCAGCGCGGCGGCGGCAGTCAACGAAGGACCCGCGCCGAGGTTCTCGCGGCTGACGATGTACGAGCCACCACCGCTCGGATACGCATAGAGCGTCTGGCGGTAGCTCGCGGTGACGATCACCAACAACGCGATCACCACCAGCGAGATCGGCACGAGGTCGTCGAGCGCTGCCATCCCCGCCGCCGGCACCAACACGACCAAGATCTCCTGCGTCGCGAACGCGGTCGAAGCGACCGCGTCGGTGCCGAACACGGCGAGCGCGACCCGCTTGCTCAGCCGCTGCTCCTCGAGCACCTCCGACGACAGTGGCGATCCGATCAATAGTCGTTTGAGGAGTGAGTACACGCCGTCAGCCTGACATGCCGCCGTGCGCTCCCGAGGGAACGCTCGACGCGGGCCAGCAAGGAACTACCAGTGGTCGACTGTCATTTCGACCGCCAGCACCCCGACGATGAGCAATCCGAGTGTGGCGAGGGCAATACCCGCGAGTCGCGCGTACCGCACTTCACGGGGCGAGGCCCGCTTCTGCGGCTGCAACCGAAGACGGTCCGCGACGTGTGATGCCGGTGCGGGCCATATCGCGAACGGGCTCCCGACGGCGATGAGCCAGACACCGAACAGCATCGCGACTCGCCCCATCTCAAGGTCTCAGGATGTTGACGGCGCGTGCGATCACGAGCACGACCGTGATCACGGAGACCACGGATTGTGTGAGCATCGTGAGTTTCGCCCACCGGGTCATGGGCATGACGTCGGTTGGGCTGAACGCCATCGCGTTCGTCGATGACACATAGAGGTAGTCAACGAACCCGGTTCCCACTCCGGAGGCGCAAGTTCAGGGCTCGTCATTTGTGGAAAGACGAAGTCGGGGTATGGCTGCGTGCCGGCGGCTCGCTCCACCGGGCCGCCCCGGTCGAATTCCCAGTACCACAGTCCGAACACGATCACGTTGGACAGCCAGATCGCGGCGGCGGTCAAAAGGAGGTGCGTTGGGTCGCGGATTCCCTCCGTGCGGACGAGGTCGACGACCAAGCGGCCCGCGGACGCGGCGTTCGAGAGGCTCATCACGGCGATGAGCGACAGACTCGCAAGCCGTAGCACACGTGATCGGCGCTCGAAGCGCGTGGACTTCGCGACGAAGACGCCAATGACGAGCAGGGCAGCAAGTCCCGGCAAGACCCAGCGGGGATGGTTCGCGACCCGTGCCGGCAGTGCGAGCATGAGTCCGATCGCAACAAGAATCGCCGCGGTGACCTGTACGCGTGGTTCCTCTCGGGTGCAGGTTCGCCATGCGGCACCGACGGAACCCTGCGCGGCTTCCATCGCGTTTCGAGGGTCGACAAGGCGTTCGAGCCTCATCATCATGGTGTGCAGGTCGTTGCCGCGGTCGGTCGACTCGTCGGGGACGCCGGTCTGGTCCGCTGAAGGAGGCGTTGCCGGGTCGGCACTCTGATCGTCAGTGGGCTCGTCGTCACCGTTGTCGCTCTTCATGCGTCAGGAGTCTCTCGCGACCGATGTCCGGGACGGCAGCATCGGTCGCGATCGAGCCGCGGCGTTCCGAAGCGCTGTCGACAACCACTCACGGGGTTCAGGGTCCTTTCGTCTTGTGCGCGTGGATCGCGAGGTAGGCGCACCAAAGGAGCGCGGCGCTAACGACGAAGCCGATGACGATTGCACCGATCAGGCCAACTGAGGTCATGCGATGAACGAAGAGCGCGATCACCGCCGTCCAGAGGTACAGGAGGGTGCGCCAGCGGTTCAGGTTCTGGGTGCGGTGCTCGTGTTGGTGATGCATCTGGAGCCTCCTGTTCTTTGTCGGCCGTCAGGCGTCAATCGGGTCTGACTGTGGGTCGGGTGCGAGACGTTCGCGTCGGAGTTGGCCGGTGTTGGCGTCGTATTCGTAGAGCTCGCCGTAGCGGCCCCAGTCGATGGCGATGTCGAGCTGGTGGCGAGCTTCTTCGTCGGAGAACCCACGCCGCAGGATGTCGAGGAAGAAGCCTTCGGGCAGGTTGCCGTCGATCGACGCCGCGAGCGCATTGTTGATCGCTCGCACAAGAGGTGCGCGTTCGGCTGCTTTCCGGGCGAAGAGCTGTTTGGTGGTGAGGATGTCGGCGAGCACGAACTCGCGTCCGTCGTCGGTGATGTGGATGTCGGCGTGGTCGACGGTGGCGAAGTCGAGTAGGCGGGCGCCGTCGACGAGGGGTAGGAGGTCGTCGACTTCGAAGACGAGGTCGTTCGCGAGGGCGGGCAGGTCTTCGGTGCCGCCCCGGGCGACCAGGATCTCCAAAAGCCCGGCCATGCCGCCGACGGTTGCGGCGGGTAGCGGTTCGTCAATCGGCGAAGCTTGGGACCGAGTGATCGGCACTGCTCTCGGTGGTTCTGGTTCGCGGTCGGTCATGATTCCGTAGATCTCGTCGACGAGGGCTTCGAATGCGGGTAACCGTCGGTCGCGGGGTCGTTCGAGGTTGACGGGAAGCTCGGCGCGGATCCGCCCGGGGTTCGACGACAGCACGAGCACGCGATCGGCGAGGAGGACGGCTTCTTCGATGTTGTGGGTGACGATGAGCATGGCGTGCGTGGGGAACTTGTCGCGCGCCCACAGGGTGAGGAGTTCGGTGCGGAGGTTCTCAGCGGTGAGGACGTCGAGCGCGGAGAACGGTTCGTCCATGAACAGAGCGTCGGGTTCGACGACGAGCGCCCGCGCGAAGCCGACGCGTTGGCGCATGCCGCCGGAGAGCTCCTTGGGGTAGGCGGATTCGAAGCCGTCGAGGCCGATGAGGTCGATGGCGCGCTCGGCGCGGTCGCGTCGTTCGGCCGCGGGTACGTTGCGCGCTTCGAGGCCGAGCTCGACGTTTTGGCGGACGGTGAGCCACGGCAGCAGCGCGAACGTTTGGAAGACCATCGCAACACCGGGGTTTGCGGCGAGAACGGGTTGGTCGCGATAGACCGCGCGACCGTTGGTCGGGGCGATGAGACCGGCCAGGCATCGCAGCAGCGTCGACTTGCCCGATCCCGACTTACCGAGAAGCGCGACGATCTCGCCATCGTGCAGCTCGAAGCTGAGGTCGTCGAGAACCACGAGTGGGGTTCCGTCGGGGCTCGTGAACGATTTGCTGATGTGATCGGCCGCGACGATCGTCGCTCGCGCGGCCTGTACGTCCGTCATAGCGAGTATCTCGTTTCTGCGAGGTGGTAGAGCCGTCGCCAGAAGAGGCGGTTGACGCCGACGACGAAGATGCTCATCACGACGATGCCGGTGAGCACTTTCGCGAACGAGCCGGCTGCGGGGCTCGCGGTGGCCTGCGCGATGTACGCGCCCAGACCGGTCGCCACGAGCGTGTGATGTTGGTAGGTGACGAGCTCGGCGACGATGGATGCGTTCCAGGCGCCGCCCGCGGCGGTGATGCCGCCGGTGACGTAGGCGGGGAAGATGCCGGGGATGATGAGCCGCCGCCAGCGTTGCCAGCCCCGGACGCCGAAGTTGTCCATCGCTTCGCGCAGGTCCGATGGGATGGAGATCGCGCCGGCGATGGTGTTGAACAGGATGTACCACTGGGCACCGAGCGCCATGAGGACGATCCCACCGAAGTTCAGACTGATGTGGGTCGTGACGAGGAACGCGGCGAAGAACGGGAACAGGAAGTTCGCGGGAAAGCTCGCGAAGATCTGCACGATCGGCTGCGCGTAGCGTGCCAACCGTGGTGACATGCCGATCTTCACGCCGACCGGCACCCATACCAGGGTCGCCACGATCAGCAAGACGACGACGCGGGAGAACGTGATCGCGCCGAGCCCGAACGCGTGGCCGAACTCGGAGAGCCCGACGTCGTGATTGATGAAGGCGATGGCTTTCGACGCGCCGAACGACACGACCGCGCCGACGACGATGCCGAACGCGAGGTCGCCGGCTCGGCGGCGTCCGGTGTCCGGCGCGAGCGGACGATCCGCGACACCGAAGACGCGAGTCGCTCGGTCGAGTCCGGTCGTGAGCGGCCGCAACGCTCTGCCCATGAGCCTCGGAACTCGCGATCGGCGCAAGGTGTCGAGGGTGATGCTGCGCGGTTGGTCGGCCCCCTCGCTCTGCTCCATCCGGAACTTTTCCGACCAGGCGACGAGTGGACGCCAGAACAAGAAGTTGACGCCGAGCACCATGACGATCATCACGCCGATCGCCAACAGCACGCGGCTCAGCTGGCCGTTGGCGCTTGCGGTGCCGACGTAGCTGCCGATGCCGGGCAGCACATGACTTTGTCCCCGGACGGTGATCAGTTCGGATGCGGTCAGGAAGAACCATCCGCCGCCGAAGCTCATCATTCCGTTCCAGACCAGACCGATCATCGACGAAGGCACGTCGAGGCGCCAGAAGCGCTGCCATTTCGTCAAGCGCATCAGCCGGGCCGCTTCGTCAAGCTCTCGTGGTTGAGTGATCAGTGAGTGGTAGAAGCTGAACGTCATGTTCCACGCCTGCGACGTGAAGATCGCGAAGATCGACGCGCACTCGAGTCCGAGGATCGAGTGCGGGAACAGCGCGATGAACGCCGTCACCGTGATCGACAAGAAGCCCAGGATCGGGACCGACTGCAAGATGTCGAGCACGGGGACGAGCACCTTCTCCGCGCGTCGAAGCCGCGCCGCAGCCGTGCCGTACACGAACGTGAACACGAGCGACAGTCCGAGCGCGATGAACATCCGCGCCAGCGACCGCAACGCGTAATACGGCAGCTTCGCCGGATCAGTCGAGAGACTCGTCGTCGCGTGGGTGCCGGCCAGTGGCGCCGTGACCGACGATCCCAAGCGCAGCAGGCCGTACAGCAACGCGAGGATGCCCGCGCCGACCATCAGGTCGACCAGACGCAGCTGCGGACGACTCAAGATGCCGCGTGACGGGAACGATTCGCGCATCGCCAAGGAACTCACCTCCTCTCGGAGACAGACCCCGCAGCGCGCGCCAGGAGGTCACCACACCCGCGACCCGCGGGGCGATCGCTCAGTGATGCAGCGCGCGCGTGGGGGCAGGTGCTGAGAGCACAAGAACTTGGATGGCCGTCGGTACTCATCACCCACCCCCTCTCGCAGACACGCGCATTGGCGCTCGGACCGCCCGACAGATTATCAGATCATCAGAACAGCTGTTCAAGTATCGTGAGCGCATGCCTCGGACCAAGACAACGAGACATCGCCACCACCCCGAGGTCACCGCGGACGAACACGTAGTCGTCATGGCCGACCTGTTCGACATGCTCTCCGACCCGACCCGCCTTCGCATCTTGCTGCAGCTCCGCGCCCATGACGAGGCCTGCGTCAGCGATCTCGCAGCGTGGACCGGCACGAGCGAGTCGGCCGTGTCGCACGCACTCCGACTGCTGCGCGCGCACGGCATCGTGGAATCCGAGCGGAGCGGACGATGGATCTTCTACACCCTCGCCGATGAGCACGCCCGCGTCGTCCTCGACGCGACCATCGCACACCTCGAAACCGATCACCGATGAACGCTCCTCACACGTTGACCACGACCACAAGCATGAGCACGCGACCGGCTTGAAGGGATCGCGCTGAGATCTTCGCCCCGCACAGTCACGACGCGGCGGACTGGATCTACACCGCGCTCGAATCGTCGCAGCGCGAGGCCCGCGCGGTGAAACTCTCGTTCGACACGAAGAAGTCTTGCCGCGTTCGGCTCTCGCTCTGCGCTATTCATGAGTCTGGGAAGCATTCGACAGGAACGAGCACCGCCGACGACGGCCGTTGATGTTCGAATTCTTAGGTAACGACTTGGATCCACGCCTCGAGAGCGACGAACAGTCCCTCGGACCTGGCCTAACGAGTCAGGCTGGCGGGATTCGAACCCGCGACCTCTTGACCCCCAGTTACCGCCCGAACGTCTCGCTACGTCTCAGCACGTCTCACGCTCCCCCGCCGACCAGGCATTTCGCGAGGGCCTTCGAAGCCGTTGCCTCACTACGTCTCGCTACGTTTCTTAGGTAAAACCTTAGGTAGCTCCGGGAGCATTGCTTCGCGTAGCTGCGTGCCTCACCGCGGGTCCTGCCGCTCTGCTTTGAAACGATTTCCGGGGCGTTCGATAGACGTCGGCCCACCCGCGGCCGACACGACGAACGGTTCCCAGACCGCGAAGCCGAGGTTCACCGAAAAGGCTCGGCGGTCGAGTCATCGTGAGGACGTTCGGCGCGCCGTCCTCGGTTGCAGACCGTAGCGAAGGGCGGGTAAGCGTTCCCTCAACGAGAGAATGATGAGCGTTACCAACGCCGGTGCACCGATGCGCCGGGAGTTACAGCGCGCGCGTCGATGCCGATCTCGCGCGTCCACGGCACATGACGGCGTTCGCGCGTTACAGCGACGACGCGAGCGGGCCGCGTCTCGGACTGGCTCGTCGGCGCGTGAGTGAGCAAGTCTGGTTCCACCGAAATCCGATTCCGCGTCGCGTACCCGGGCTTGTGTCATCACTCGCGGTCTCCTCGTCGCGCTTTCCGATGCAGGCGTCGTGCGACGGTGCGTCGGTGGCTTCGCGTGCCGATGAGTGCGTCCCCGGTCGGAGCGGTTCGTTGACCCGAGTCGGGCGCGGCCGACGGAGCCGCGCTCCACGAGGTCGCGGTTCCGTCGCTCTCGGCGATCATGGCGTCGGCGATCAGCTCGCCTACCGGGACGACCATCAAGATCGCTTCGGCGCGGCTCGACGGTGAGAAGTCGACTCCGGTTGTCGGCGACGCGGGAACCAGGACGTAACGGCCCAAGGTGAGGTCGCGGTAGCGAACGGGGAGTTCGATGCCAAGATCGAGTGACCACGATGAGATGCCCGTCTCCTCGGCCGGCAGAACGATCCTCCCGGGCTGGATACGAGGGAGCTGCAGGTCGAACGGAAACGACTCGTACCAGCACGCTCGCAGACCGAACATTGCGATGAGCCACGGGACAAGGGGTTCGGCGATCGGACCGCCGAACGGCGGCTCCCAGCCTCAGGTGCAGGGTCGGACGATGATCCAAACATCGATGCCCCTTTCGGAGTTGCCGCGAGAACAGCAGCACTTCTGTTCTACGCCCGGCACTGCGTGCGATCATCCGTCCTTACGCGTTTCTTGTGCCGCGCGACGGCGGCCCTACGGATTCTTTGCACGATCATCACCCGTCGGCGTGAGTCGTTCTGACATCCTCTGATGCAGCGCCGCCGTCGGCCTCGAAGCGCACCCCGAGGCCAGGGACGGTGACGAAATAGTGCGGCCGGGACGGATCCGGTTCCACCTTCTGGCGGATACTCGACATGTGGACGCGGAGGTACTGCGTCTTGCTCGCGGCTTGCGGACCCCATACCGAGACCAACAGCTCCTCACGGGTGACGAGGTGGCCGGCGTGTTGCACCAACACCTCGATGAGCCTCCATTCCGTGGGCGACAGCGGAACCTCGCTGCCGTCGGCCCTGACGAAACGGCGGTCGCCGAAGTGCATCATGAAGTCGGGCGTGACGAGCGGTCGCTCCTCCTCGGGCGGGGTGACCCGCCGTACGACGGCACGTATGCGTGCGAGCAGCTCTTCGGGGTCGAACGGTCGCCTCACGACGTCATCGGCGCCGGCATCGAGCAGCGCGACGTTGCGCGAAGGCTCGTCAACATCGGACA
>CAWIVQ010000002.1:0-32031 GCA_963839575.1 uncultured Actinomycetes bacterium
CGGCTGAGCACTGCGAGCACGACGACGACCTCACGGTGAAGATCGCGTAGGAGGACAACATGGCTGATCCGACGGAGACAACATCGCCTGAGCCAGGTGCGTCGCAGGTCCCACGCTGGCGACGGGTCGTCGTCGCGATACTCGTCGTCGTCGCCTGCGTGCTGGCTCCACTCTCGGTCCTCAGCGTCTGGATGAAGACGACGCTCTTGAACACCGACAACTACGTCGCCACGGTCGCGCCCCTTGCCGACTCCCCCGAGATCCAGAACGCGATTGCCGATCGCGTCACGAGCACGCTCATCGTCGAGAACTCCGTCGGGCAGCGCATCATCGATCGGTTGCCCGACAACGCAAAGTTCGTCGCACGCAAGATCACCGATGCGGTTGCGGCGTTCGTTCACGACGCAACTCTGAAGATCGTCCAATCCGATCAGTTCTCGACGCTGTGGCAGGAAGTCAACCGTCGCGCACATACTCGGGTAGTGGCCTTGCTCGAAGGCAAGGGAAGCGACGTGCTCCACACCGACAACGGGCAGATCGCTGTCCAAATCGGCCCCATCGTCGAGAAGGTGAATAGCGCGCTCGGAAAGCCGTGGCATCGACGCCTTCTCGAATGCTGCGAGCAACGCGTCGGACAAGGAGGTCGTACTCATCGAGTCGAGTGTGCTGAAGAAGGGGCAGAAGATGACAGATCTGCTACAGAAGCTCGCCGTCGTCCTGCCGATCCTCACGTCGTTGTGCTTCGGGATCGCGATCTGGCTGTCTCCCCGTCGTCGCCGCACGATCCTGCGGAGCGCGCTCGGGTTCGCCTTAGGCATGGCGCTGCTGCTGCTCGTGTTCACCGGCGGGCGTCACTTCTATCTCAGCGCGCTGCCAAACACGGTGAACACAGCCGCAGCGAGCGCCGTCTACGATCAGCTCCTCGGCGCGCTGCGGATCGTGCTCCGAGCCGCCTTCGCCTTCGGCGTCGTCGTCGCGATCCGCAGCGTGGGTCACCGGTCCGGCCCGGTCGGCGACCAGCCTGCGCGAAGGCGTGCTCAAGCTCGTGCGCGGCAAAGGCACCTCCGCAGGAGAACCCTCCGCGTTCGGCGTGTGGATCGCGGCCAACCAGACTGTCTTGCGTGTATTGGTTCTCGGCGTCGGGCTGGTCGTTCTCGTCGCGCTCTCCGCCCCAACGCCCGCCCAAGTGATCGCGATCGCGGTGCTCGTGCTGATCGGCATCCTCCTCATCGAGTTCCTCGGCCGGCGCGCAACCCCGGCCCCAAACGCGAGCGCGACCTGAGGGCACGAGGTTCTCCCAGACCGGAGGTCCGCGTCCGCGTCAGCTCGAAACTCCCGCGGCCTCCTCGCGGCCTGGAGGCGCCCTGAAGGGGTGTTTTCCCTGGTCAGAGCCCTACTCGGTCGGTGTCCGGCGAACTGTTGCCCGACGAGGATCCTCAACTTCAGCTTTCTCGTCGCGTTTCCGACCACGGGCGCGCTATTCCCAAGCATGAGGATCACTCCGCCCGAGCGGGCGCCGCCCACACAACCCAATGGACCGCAGCACGACGCGTGCTGAGAACGTGTCGCAGCGCGAAGCGGACCAACACGAACGTGAGCGAACAAGCGCGGCGCTCACGCGGCCGTAAGTAGATTGCGCAACGCGCAAAACTGCAGGTCAGCCCTCGTAGCTCAGGGGATAGAGCATCGGTTTCCTAAGCCGAGTCGACACTGTTCGGCGTTCTTCGCAGACGTCCGCAGTCGCCCACCGACTACATCGACGGGTTCGCTGACATCCGCCGAGCATCGCAACTGTCCGCCTCTGTGGCCGTAACTTTGGCCGTCAACCTTCCACCCGGCGAACCGCGTGCAGACAGCTATTGAGTCCACCACTCACGTGCAAACGCCAAGGACGTCGACGCCGCACGTATACGGCGAGATGAACATTCGTCTGCACCGTAAGAGACCCATCTCTGGACGTCGCAACGGTAGTCATGTGCGCGCCGAGCGCTTTGTCCGACGACCGCATGCTCGCGGGCGCGAATGTCCTACTGCCGCATTACGAGGACAAGCCATCGGGCATCGCGCCCAACGACGCGGTTGCCGAAGTGCTCGAGAGCCTGCGCGGCCTGCACACGGCCTTGAGACCGCGTGACCGCACGAACTTGCTGGTCAGCGCCTCATTCGGCCGGTACGCCGGCATGTGGCCGATCAGGTCTCGTATCGCCGACCAGATTTCGCACCCTCAAGGATGGGCAGGGATGTTGGCCGGCCACCCGGCATTCTCCCGTGACTAGTCATGAACGACGGCCTTCCCCGAGGTGCCCACGATCATCGTGACCGGCCCAGGCGACGGATCGTCAACTCGTAGCGAACGGCCCGAACTGCTCTTGCGCCACTACTCCGCGTGTTGACTCACCCCATCGCCCGCGCGTTTACGGCGAACCGGCTTCGGTTCGGATCGCCGTGCTGACGGCACCGCCAAACAAAAGTCGACGACGTGCTCGATCTCCACACGCGTCGGCCGTGCGCGCTGCCACAAGAAGTCCGCCAGCCGGCCGACCGCGGCGTGGGCGACGAGAGTTGCATCGGTCTGCGGGTCGGCGGAGCCCATCTGCGCGAACGGTTCTTGGAGCAGCGTCGCGAGCGATGCCGCGGCCGACGGGCGATCCGGCCCGACGCGGTCACTAAGACTTCCGCCGTTCCACAACACGGCCCGGGTCGTTGCCGCGATGTCCTCGTCGGCCGCCTGCGCCATCACGCCCTCGGCCCACTGGCGAACCTGGTCCTCGGGCGTCGACGCCTTTTCCATCTGATGACGGAGGTAACTCGTCAGGCGCACCGTGCCGTCGGCGAGGATGATGGCGACGAGCGATTCCTTCGACGCGAAGTGGCGGTAGAACGCGTCGTTCGAGAGCCCGGCTGCGGCGACGATGTCGGCGACGCGCGGGCTCGACGCCGTCCCGCACAGACGCATGACCTCGAGTCCCGCGTCGAGCAGTCGCCGCACCTCCTGTGCGTATTGCTCCTCGCGCTTTGCGATCCGCCGTTGGGCGATCGTCGCGGGGACGTCGGCCCTGGCCGGCGGATCGGGAGGCTCTGGGAGAATTGCGTTCTGTGACACCAGAATCGTATTCTGCCCGACAGCGAAAGGGGATCGCAATGGCATGGGACTTCGAGACCGAGCCCGAATTCCAGGAAAAGCTCGACTGGGTGAGCACGTTCGTGCGCGAAGAGGTCGAGCCCCTCGACCTCGTCTGGCGCGGCCTCGAGTTCACGCCGCTCGACGAGACGCGCCGGCGGGCGATCGACCCGTTGAAGGACGAGGTGCGCAAGCGTGATCTGTGGGCAACCCACCTCGGTCCCGAACTCGGCGGTCAGGGATACGGGCAGCTGAAGCTCGCGCTCCTGAACGAGATACTCGGCCGGTCGTCATGGGCGCCGATCGTGTTCGGTTGCCAGGCGCCGGACACGGGCAACGCCGAGATCATCGCCCACTACGGCACCGACGAGCAGAAGGAGAAGTATCTCAAGCCGCTGCTCGAGGGCGAGATGTTCTCGTGCTATTCGATGACCGAGCCGCACGCGGGCGCCGACCCGACGATGTTCACGACGCGCGCCGAACGCGACGGTGACGAGTGGGTCATCAACGGGTGGAAGTTCTTCTCGTCGAACGCGCGCACCGCCTCGTTCCTCATCGTGATGGCGGTGACGAATCCGGAGATCAGCGCCTACCAGGGCATGTCGATGTTCCTCGTGCCGACCGACACGCCCGGCATCGACATCGTGCGCAACGTCGGGCTCGCCGGTGAGCCCGCCGACGAAGGTTCACACACGCTGATCCACTACGACAACGTGCGCGTCCCGACCGAGGGGTTGCTCGGCGGTGAGGGCCAGGCGTTCGCCATCGCGCAGACCCGCCTCGGCGGCGGCCGCATCCATCACGCGATGCGCACGATCGGCATGGCGCAAAAGGCACTCGACATGCTTTGCGAGCGGGCGCTCAGCCGCACGACGCAGGGCAGCATCCTCGCCGACAAGCAGTTCGTGCAGGGTTACATCGCCGACTCGTACGCGCAGCTCGTCCAGTTCCGCCTGTACGTGTTGTACATCGCGTGGATGATCGACAAGCACAACGACTATCGCAAGGTGCGCAAGGACATCGCCGCCGCGAAGGTCATCATGCCGACGGTGCTGCACGACATCGCGTGGAGGTCGATGCAGGTGCACGGTGCACTCGGCGTCAGCAACGAGATGCCACTGTTCGGCATGGTCCTTGGCGCCGCCGTGATGGGTCTCGCCGACGGTCCGACCGAGGTGCACAAGATCACCGTTGCGCGGCAGGTACTGCGCGACTACCGACCGAGCGACGATATCTGGCCGACGCAGCACCTTCCGAAGTTGCGCGAAGCAGCGCGCGCCAAGCTGGCGGAATTCCTCGAGCACGAGGTGGGAAACCTGTGACGGAACCGACGATCGACGCCGAGCGCCTCGGCGCCTGGATGGACGATGCCGGCCTACCCGGCAAGGGCGAACCGCTTGCGACGAGCTACATCTCAGGCGGATCGCAGAACGAGATCTACGAGGTGCGGCGCGGCGATCTTCACGGTGCATTGCGCATTCCGCCGTCGTTCGCGCCGGAGTCGCGTGACGACGGCATCATCCGCGAGTGGCGGATCATCGACGCACTCACCGGCACCGACGTGCCGCACACCGAAGCGATCGCGGTCTGCAAGGACGCGTCCGTGCTCGGCCGCACTTTCTACGTGATGGGCTTTGTCGACGGCTGGTCGCCGATGGGCATGACCGGCGGGAAATGGCCGGCGCCGTTTGACATCGATATCGAGGCGCGGCGCGGCCTCGCGTTCCAGCTCGTCGAGGGCATCGCCTTGCTGTCGAAGGTCGACTGGCAGGCGAAGGGGCTACAGGACCTCGGCCGGCCCGACGGCTTCCACGAACGACAGGTCGACCGCTGGACCGCGTTCCTCGAGCGCATCAAGGGCCGCGAGCTGCCGGGCTTCGACGAAGCATCCGCGTGGCTGCGCTCTCACAAGCCCATCGACTTCGTCCCCGGCCTCATGCACGGCGACTACCAGTTCGCGAACGTCATGTACGAACACGGCGCCCCGGCGCGCCTCGCGGCGATCGTCGACTGGGAGATGGGGACAGTCGGCGACCCCAAGCTCGACCTCGGTTGGGTCGTGCAGAGCTGGCCCGACGACACGAGTTCGGCTGCCGCGTCCGAATCCAGCTACGTCGACATGTACGGCATGCCCACACGCGACGAGGTGCTCGCGCACTACGCGCAGGTGTCCGGCCGCCAGGTCGACGACATCGACTACTACGTGATCCTCGCCAAGTGGAAGCTCGCGGTCGTGCTCGAACAGGGCTACCAACGCGCCGCAGACGACCCGAAGTTGCAGGCGTTCGGCCCCATCGTGCTCGACCTGATGCAGGCCGCGGCCGACCTCGCGGCGACGACGGACTACACGGGGTGACCGACACTGCGCCCCTCGTGCGCGAGCAGCGAGGCGCAGTCCTCATCGCGCGACTCGATCGTCCGCAAGCGCGCAACGCGCTCGACGCCCCAGCTCATCCGCGCAATCGGCAGTGCCATCGTCGACGCGGAGCACGACCCCGAACTCCGCGCGGTCGTACTCACGGGCACTGGCGACCGCGCCTTCTGCGCGGGTATGGACCTGCGCGCCTTCGCGAGCGGGGCAGGCTTCGAACTCGGCGACGACGACATCGCCCAAGCGTTCTTCCGGCTGCTCGAAGGCCGCGTCCAGGTGCCGGTCGTGGGTGCGGCCAACGGCGCCGCGGTCGCGGGCGGCTTCGAGTTGCTGCTCGGCTGCGACCTCATCGTCGCCGCCGAGCACGCGACCTTCGGACTCCCCGAAGTGCAGCGCGGCCTGTTGCCCGCGGGCGGCGGCACCTTCCTCGGGACGCGGATCCCGCTGAGCATCGCGCTCGAGATCAACCTCACGGGCGATCCGATCAACGCTGCGCGCGCGTACGAGCTCGGGCTCGTCAACGCGGTCGCGTCCGCATCCGAGGTCCTGTCGCGAGCGGTCTTGTTCGCTGAGCGCGTCGCGGCCAACGGGCCGCTCGCGGTGGCGGCGGTGAAGGAGCTCGTCCGGCTCGGGGTTTCGGACGTTGCCGGCGCCTGGACGCGTCTGCGTGAGCTGCAGCCCATCGTCTTCGCCAGTGAGGATGCGAGCGAGGGAGCGCGGGCGTTCGTCGAGAAGCGACCACCGCGGTGGCAAGGCCGGTGAGCTGACGGTGCGCGCCGCGGTGTGCCACGAATACGGCACTCCTCACGTCGTCCGCGTCGACGACATCCCGGCGCCGCCGCCCGCGCCCTCACACGTTCGCGTACGGGTGCATGCCGCGGCTGTGAATTTCCCGGATGTGCTGCTCGTCGCCAACAAGTACCAGATCAGTGTGCCGGTGCCGTTCGTTCCCGGCAGTGAGTTCGCAGGCGTTGTCGTCGATGCCGACGACATGCCCGATTTTCCCGTGGGCGCGCGCGTCTTCGGCTCGTGCCTTCACGGCGCGTTCGCGGAAGAGGTCGTCGCGCCGGCCGCGTCGTTGGCCCTCGCCCCCGACGGCGTCGACGACCGCCACGCGGCCGTGTTCGGCGTCGCACACCGCACCGCATACAACGTGCTCCGATCAGTCGCAGCAGTGATGCCCGGCGAGGAGCTGATCGTGCTGGGAGCGGGCGGAGGCGTCGGGCTCGCTGCGGTGCAACTCGGCGCCGATCTCGGTGCCTCGGTGACCGCCGTTGCCTCCACGCCCGAGAAACTCGAAGTCGCGGCGGCCAAGGGCGCGCGGCACCTCGTCAACTATCGCACGCGACCGTTGCGCGGCGCGCTGCGCGAGGCCTTGCCGAACGGTGGCGACGTCGTCGTCGATCCGGTCGGCGGCGACCTCTCCGAACCGGCGCTGCGCTCGTTGCGCTCGGGAGGCCGGTTCGTCACCGTCGGCTACGCATCGGGCGTTATCCCTCGGATCCCGCTCAACCTCGTACTCCTCAAGGGAGTACACGTTCTCGGGTTCCAGCTCATCGATTTCGTCACACACAGAGCAGACGAGCTTGCGCGCAACGAGCGCGAGCTGCTCCAACTACTCGCCGAAGGCCGCGGCGCTGCCACATATCGGTGCAACATTCGGGCTCGACGATGTCGCCGACGCGCTGCAGTGGGTAGCCGACGGCCGCGCGATCGGCAAAGTTGCGCTCGATGTCGCACCCGAACTCGGAAGTCACTTCGATGAGTAGAACAAGTTCACGGAGTGGCCGGCTTGGTCCACATCGACTCGAGATCTACCTTCAACGCGGTGCTGACGAGCTCGATCCGTAGACCGAGCGGGTTGAAGTGGTACGCCCACATCGGCGATCCGTCGACCTCGCCCCCGCACTCCCAAGGCCAGCCCCGCGAGTCCAACTCCGCGGAAGTCGCTTCGACGTCCTCGCACCAATAGCCGATGTGATGCAGCCCCGAGCTGCTCGGCTGAAGGGGTGTCCCGGCCGCGGACTTCACGAGCTCGAGCCGGGGTTCGGTGACGGAGTAGCTAAGACGCTGGTCGTAGGTGACAGGACCGGTCGGGAGCATCATCGTGTATTCGAGTTGGATGTCGGGTCCCCACTCGTAGCCGCACGTCGCGGTAAGAAAGTCACGAGCGCCCTCGAAGTCGTCGACGACGATGCCAACGTGGAACTGTTCGCTCGGATGCAGCAGCATCATCCGACTTCCACGACGACTTTGATCGTTCCGCGCTTGCGATCGGTGGCGACACGGAACGCCTCGGCCGCGTCCTCCAACGGGAACCGGTGCGTCACAAGGGCTTTCCCGATTTCCGGGCGCGTCGGCCAGCATCTCCGCGGCCTGCTGCATGTCGCGCCCACCGTCATGGCTGCAGTAGCCCATGGAGGCGACGAGCGTCGCCTCTTTGGGGAGCATCGCCAGGTACGGCACGTCGAGCCCGCCGTAGTGGACGCCCAACACCGAGATCGTCCCACCGGGTGCGAGCAGCTCGACCGAGCGCTGAAGAGCGCTCGCGGATCCGCCCGCTTCGATCACGACGTCGAAGAGGCCGGTGGGCTCTGTCGCTCCGAGTTGCTCCCCCAGCTCCCGCTGGTGAGGGTACCGAGCTTCGAGGCTGACCTCGGCCGCCCCTTGAGCTTGGGCGGCCGCTACGGCGAGGAGACCAACCGAACCGGCGCCGATGACGACCACACGCTTTGCCTCATCCGTGCCGGCGACACGCACACCGTGCCAAGACACTGCAGCCGGCTCGACCAGTGCGCCGCTGGCCACATCCAACCCCGCCGGCAGCTCCACGAGTCGCTCGCTCGGCGCGCGGAACATCTCGACCATGCCGCCGTCGGTGAACATCCCGAGCGCTTGGACTGCGGCCTGGTCGCACAGGTTGTACCGGCCAACGCGACACCGGTCGCAATCGCCGCAGCCGTACAGGCCCTCGACCGCGACGGGTGTCCCGTCCGCGCGCATGCCAACCAGCTCGTGACCGAGAATGACCTCGGTGCCATAGGACAGATAGGCGAGATCCGACGCGCATATGCCCACGCCCCGCATGGAGAGGATCTCACCGCGACCAGGCGGCTCATCGACATCGATGAGGACCGGCCGGCCGGCCTCTCCACGGACTGCTTTCATCGCGGGTCCCCCTGAGCACCTGCCGCCTCCGCGCTCCGGGCCGGCGATGTCCCGAAGATATCGCTACCGACCGGTCGGTACAATATTCGGATGAAATCGTCCGAAGGCGAAGTCGACGACAGCTCGCACGGGCTCCCGACCGACGTTGACGTGCTGGTCGTGGGCGCCGGCATCACCGGCGTCTACCAGCTGTACCGCGCCCGCGAAGCCGGTTTCTCGGCAGTCCTGCTCGAGGCGGGTGGCGGTGTGGGCGGAACCTGGTACTGGAACCGCTACCCGGGCGCTCGGTTCGATTCCGAGAGTTACACCTACGGGTACCTCTTCTCGAAAGACCTCTTCGAGGAATGGGAGTGGCAGGAGCACTTCGCGCAACAGCCCGAGACCGAGCGCTACCTGAACCACGTGGTCGACCGCTTCGATCTCCGGTGCGACATGCGATTCGGCGCGGAGGTCGTCTCGGCCGTCTACGACGAGTCGGTCGCGGCCTGGACAATACGACTCGCCGACGGCACCGAATGGCGGGCGCACTTCCTCGTCGCCGCGACAGGTGTCCTCTCCGTGCCGTACTTCCCCGACGTGCCGGGACGCGACAACTTTCGCGGTGCGTCATTGCATACCGGGCTCTGGCCCGAGACGCCCGTCGATTTCGTGGGCAAGCGCGTCGCCGTGATCGGTACCGGCTCGAGCGGCGTGCAGCTGATTCCTGCGATCGCCGGCGACGTCGCCTCGCTCACCGTGTACCAACGCACCGCCAACTGGTGCACGCCACTCAACAACCGACCGATCACATCCGACGAGCAGAACCACCTGCGCGCCAACTTCGAAGCGATCCGAGAGACGTTGAACACGTCGCCGAGCGGGTTCTTGCACACGGCGCACGACCGCGCAACCTTCGAGGATTCGCGCGACGAACGGTTGGCCTTCTTCGAAAAGATGTGGCACAGCCCTGGCTTCTCGAAGCTCTCGAGCAACTACACCGACTTGTTGTTCGACCGGGACGCGAACGCCGAGTGGTGCGAGTTCATCGCCGGCAAGATCCGAGGCATCGTCAGCGATCCCGAGACCGCGAAGAAGCTGATACCCGACGATCACCGTTTCGCGGAGAAGCGACCTCCGTTCGTTACCGACTATTACGAGACCTACAACAACCCGAACGTCGCGCTCGTCGACCTGAAAGCGACGCCGATCGTGCGGATGACCGAGCGCGGCATCGAGACGGCCGACGGTGTACAGGAATTCGACATCGTGGTCTCGGCGACCGGTTTCGATTTCGGCACCGGCGCGCTCTTACGCATGGGAATCCGGGGCCGGAATGGTCAGGCACTGGCCGACTACTGGGCCGACGGTCCGCGGACGTTTCTCGGCATCCAGACGAGCGGCTTCCCGAACCTGTTCTTCCCCGGTGGGCCGCACGCGGCGGCCGGCAACAATCCGCGGTACAACGGCGATCAGGTCGACTTCGTCACGGACGCACTCGTCTACGTGCGTGACCACGGTTATGACACGATCGAACCCGATCGTGCGGCCGAAGACCGATGGACCGACATGGTCGACGCAGGCGCCGCGTCGGGTCCCTTTGGCGAGAGCAGCTACTTCTTCGGGACGAACATCCCCGGAAAGCCGCGTCGCTACCTTCTCAACTCGGGAGGCCGGCCGAAGCTCCTGAAGGACATCGCCCGGGTTCGGTCCCGCGACTACGAGTCCTTCCTCCTGTCACCTCGGACGCGAGCGGCGCCGACGCCGAGCATCACTTCGTTGTAGCCCGCGAGCCATTTGTGTACCGACCGGTTAGTCTAATTTTCCGAGCCTCGCGCACTGCGGGGAGTCACGGGGGAGAACACGATGTCCAAGCATCCTGCTCGCGTCGTCGCGCTGATGATCGCTCTGGCGCTGGTCGCGGCCGCCTGTAGCAGCAGTAGTGGCAAGAGCGGCGGGTCGACGAACACCACCGCCGCGAGCTCCGGTTCGCAGCAGATCGATTACAAGGCCCTCGGCCTGTGGGACGACGGCCCGTGCAACGCGTCGCGCCCGCCGCTGAAGATCGGCCTCATGACGGTGTTCGAGTCGCCGGTGCTGTCACTGAAGGATCAGGCGGATGCACTCCAAGCTTCTGCGACGGCGTTCAACAAGCGAGGTGGCGCCAACGGCGCGTGTATCCAGGTCACCACGTGTGATGACGGAGGCAACGTCGACCAAGCGGTCGGGTGCGCGCGAACCGTCGACAAGGCGGGCATCGTCGCAACGGTGAACGACCAGGGCACCGCGGGCCAAGGCGAGGTCTCGCAGGCGATGGCCAAGGCCAAGATCCCGAGGATCGCGTCGAACGTCGTCCCCGACGACTGGGCCGACCCCAACGCCTACCCGCTCGACGCGTCCGGCACGGGTAGCACGTTCCTCGAGCCCCAGGCGCTCATCGACAGCAACGCAAAGAAGATCGCAATAGTCCGTGTGGATCTCGCGGCGGCGTCCGCGGTCCTTGGGCTCTTGAAGGGTCTCTACGCCAAGACAGGCGCGACGTTCCCGGCGGACATCCCGGTGCCGGGTGGCACCACGGACTTCAGCCAGTTCATCCTCGCAGCCCAGAACGCCGGCGCGAACGGGATCACGATCGCGTTGGGCGAGCAGGAGGCCATTCAGGTGGTGCGCGCCGGCCAGCAGCTCGACACCAACCTGAAGATCGCAGGCACGCTCGGCACGTTCTCCCACGACACGACCAAGGCGCTCGGCAGCTTCGCCGACAATATGGTCTTCATCTGGTCGTATCCGCCGGCGACCTACAACCTCCCGGTGTACCGCGCATTGCGCGCCGACCTCGCGGCGTCGGGCGAAAAGCAACTTCAGCCGACGGCACTGAAGGCGAGTGCGATGCGCTCGTGGATTGGTCTCTACGCGTTGCTGAAGATGATCCGCGACGCGAAGATGCAGACGTTCACGCGTGCCGGGATCACGACAATGCTGCACAACGCCAAGAACGTACCGATGCTGGGCATCTTCGGCAGTGAGAACTGGACCCCGAACGCTGACCATCCCGGCGCCTTCAAGCGGGCCGGGACGAACCACTGGGCGACCTACCGATGGGATGCGAATGCGAAGGCGAACGGCTTCGACGGCAACTTCGTGCAGGTCTCGACGATGAGCTTCGACAAGGTGCTGTGTGGCTCACCGTTCGGTGCTCCGAGTCCCTGCTGATCGGATGACCTCACGGGTGGCGAGCGGTCCGGCTCGCCACCTCGGTCCGCTGCGAGGCGGCGACCAGGAGGCCGGTAGCGATGCACCCGTTCTTGCAGTTCTTGATCATCGGCCTGGGAGCGGGGGCCACGTACGCACTGTTCGCCCAGGGCGCGGTGCTCATCTACCGCGGCTCCGGACTCGTGAACTTCGCGCAGGGGGCCGTCGGCACCTTCGCGGCGTACGTCGCGTTCGTCGATCTCAAGGGGCGTCACGAGTGGGCCACGGTGCCTGCACTAGTCGTCTCGGTGATCGCGGCCGGACTCTTGTCACTTGCGTTCCAGGCGACGGTGCTGCGCGCGTTGCGCCGCGCGGCACCGATCGTCCGCGTTATTGCGACGATCGCACTCCTCGGTCTCATTCAGGCCGTCTTGCTCCAGCGCTACGGCGCGAGTAACGAACCGGTCGACAGCTATCTCCCGAACCACGTGTACCGGTGGGGCGGCATCGTGGTTCAAGAGAGCCGGATCTACCTGGTTGCCATCACGCTCGCAGTGACGTTGGGGCTCTGGGCCTGGACGCGCTACACGCGCGTCGGGCTCGCGATCAACGCGAGCGCGCAGAACGAACGCGCCGTGCAGACACTCGGCTGGTCACCCGACCGTCTGTCTGCGCTGACATGGACGATCGGCGGATTGCTCGGAGGTTTGGCGGCCGTGCTCGCCGCGCCGCTGACCGGATTGTCCACTACGACCTTCACCGTCGTCGTGACAGTCGCCGGCCTCGGCGCCGCGCTGCTCGGCGGTTTCCACTCGTTCCCCTTGACCTTTGTCGGCGGTCTGATCATCGGAATCGGCGAATCGATGGCAACCCTGTACGGCGGAGACGTCACGAGGTGGCTCCACCAGGACCTCATCACCGGGCTGAACCGAGTGCCCGCATTTCTCGTGATCCTGCTCGTCGTCGTGGCCGGCGGTCGCAGTCTTCCGTTGCGGTCACACGTCGCCGAGCGACTACCGAAGCTCGGATCCGGCGGGATCAATACGCGGGGGGTCCTCCTCGCGTCCGCGGTCACGCTCGTGCTGCTGTTCACGGTGATGAACGAGTCGTGGGCGCAGGCGACGTACACCTCGCTCGCGGCCGGGATCGTCGTTCTGTCAATCGTGGTCCTCACGGGTTATGCCGGTCAGATCTCCCTCGCCCAGTGGGCGTTCGCCGGCATCGGCGCCTTGATCGCCGGACGATTCGTGCGCGCCGGTGCGCCGGTCGAGATCGCAATCCTCCTCGGCGTCCTCTTGACCATCCCCGTCGGGCTCGTATTCGCCATCCCGGCGCTGCGCACGCGCGGCGTCAACCTCGCGGTGATCACACTCGCCCTCGGCTTCATGGTGTCCGAAGTCGTGTTCGCGAACCCGGACTACCTCGGCGCTCGGCTCGACGGTGGGACTCGAATCGGGCGCGTGAAGCTCTTCGGCATCCAGGTCGATGCGTTCAATCACCCCTACGCATGGGCGACGGTCAGTTTGATCGCCTTCGTGCTCCTCGCGTTGCTCGTCGCCAATCTTCGCCGTTCCCGCACGGGCCGCCGACTCATCGCCGTACGAACGAACGAGCGGGCGGCCGCCTCGCTCGGCATCTCCGTATTCGGAGTCAAGCTCTACGCGTTCGCAGTGTCGGCCGCTCTCGCCGCCATCGCAGGCATCCTCGTCGGTTTCCGCAGTCAGGTCATCACCTACACGGACTTCAACATCTTCGCGTCGATCAACAGCGTCGGAAACGCAGTCATCGGCGGTCTCGGCTACGCACTCGGCGCCGTATTCGCCGCGCCCATGGCCGTCGGCGGTATTGCGACGCGCATCATCACGGACTGGATCCACCTCGGCGGTCAATGGGACCTGATCATCGGGTCGTTGATCGTCTTCGTAATCCTGATCGTGCATCAGAACGGCGTCGCCGACGTTGCCGTCGACGGGCGCGCGGTGTGGGAGAAGCTCCATCTCGTAGCCCCGCACCGGCCGCGCGAACCGCTGCCGAAGGCGACGGTCGAGCCCGTCGTACCGGCCACGCTGTCGATCGCCCACCTGAGTGTGCGATTCGGTTCCGTGGTCGCGGTCGACGACGTGTCGCTCGAGGTCCGGCCCGGCGAAGTCGTCGGATTGATCGGTCCCAACGGAGCGGGCAAGACCACCCTGATCGACGCCGTTACCGGATTCGTACCGTTGAGCGCCGGATCGATCAGCGTCGACGATCGGCGCATCGACAAGCTGAATGCGACGCAGCGCGCACGACTCGGACTCCGGCGCTCCTTTCAGTCGCTCGAGTTGTTCGACGACCTGAGCGTCGAGGAAAACCTCCGCGCCGGCAGCGATATGCGGGCTTCGCGGTTGTCGTGGCTGACCGATCTGTTCTGGCCCGGGCGACACGACCTACCCCCGACGGCGGTCGCCGCGGTACACGCGTTCGAACTCGAACCGCATCTCGACCAGACCCCCGCGGAACTGCCGTACGGCCGGCGCCGGCTGGTCGGCATCGCCCGCACGGTCGCGTCGGGACCGTCGGTGGTCATGCTCGACGAGCCTGCGGCCGGCCTCGACGAGCGCGAGAGCGCCGAGCTCGCGCTGCTGATTCGCCGGCTCGCAGACGAGCGCAACATGGCGGTGCTCCTCGTCGAACACGATGTGACCCTCGTGATGTCGACTTGCGACCGCGTCGTCGTCATCGACTTCGGGCGCGTCATCGGCGACGGTACGCCCGCGGAGATCCGCGACAACCGCGCGGTACGCGACGCGTATCTCGGCCATACGGACGCGGTGGAGGAAGCCAACACATGACCGACGCGCTGATCGAGGCCCGCAATGTGTCGGCCGGCTACGGCAGCATGCCCGTCATCCGGGATCTCGACCTGCACGTCGACGCGGGCGAGGTCGTCGCCCTCATCGGAGCAAACGGCGCGGGCAAGACGACGACCCTGCTCACCCTGGCCGGTGAGCTGATACCTCTCGCAGGCGAGGTTCGATTCCTCGGCGCCCCGACGCGGGCACCGATGCACGTCCGGTGCCGAAACGGCCTGGGCTACGTGACCGAGGAACGATCGGTGATCATGGACATGACGGTCGCCCACAACCTGAAGTTGGCCGCGGTCCCGCCGGAAGTCGCGTTCGAGTACTTCCCGGAGCTCGAACGGATCATGGCCCGCAAGGCCGGACTCTGTTCCGGTGGTGAGCAGCAGATGGTGTCGCTGGCGCGCGCCCTCGGCCGCAATCCGAAGGTGCTGCTCGCCGACGAGTTGTCGCTCGGCTTGGCACCGCTCGTGGTGGCGAACCTCCTCGATGCGCTGCGCAATGCGGCGAACGACCGCGGCATCGGCGTGCTTCTCGTGGAGCAACACGTCCGACAGGCCCTCAAGATCGCCGACCGCGTCTACTTGATGGAACGCGGGCGCGTCACCCTGCACGGCACCGCCGTCGAGTTGGTCAACCAACTCGACAAGATCGAGGCCGCGTACCTCACCGACCGCAGCTGAGAGCCGACAACCTACGGAGCGCCGCGGCGACCAGTCCGCGGCCGCGCGCTCCCGAGCAGGCCGCGTTCGATCAGGGTCGCCAGGACGTCGACGATGCGGTCGTCGGCGAGGTCGTAGACCGTGCCGAACGAGTAGTCGGGCCCGCGTTCCAGGAACGCGAGAAGCACGAGGGACCCGACCCGGACGTCGAACGAATAGTCACGGTCGACCCGCGCCAGCGCATCGTCGAACGCGAGGAGTATGGCCGCGCCGCTGTTCAGCCGCAGTTCCTTGAGCGGCGAATGGCGCGCCTCCTCCTGGAGCAGGACCCGCAGGACGCCTCGATACTTCCGGTGCAGAACGAGACATTCCTCGAGCCACGAGCGCAGAGCGGTTCCGCCCTCGTCGCTCTGAACCACGTCGAGGAACCGGCCCGCGAGTTCCTCGAGGCGCACCATGCACTGCTCGGCCAGCCGTTCGAGCAACTGGGTCTTGTCGTCGAAATACTTGTAGAACGTGCCACGACCCGCGCCGGCAGCATCGAGCACGTCCTGCACGCTCGTGGCGTGGAACCCACGTAGGGCGAAGGTCGTCGCGGCCGCGTCGAGGATGCGTTGAACCGTGTTCGATGTGGCCTCATTACCGCCGCGACTGCCTTTGCGGCCCCACGGCCGAGGATTCCTGCGGGGCTTCTGCACCGTGACACGAGCGGGCCGAGGCGACGCGGTCGATGCGGTGAGCGCCTGCCCCGGCGTCTCTGGGAACAGCGCGAGCTGAACGAAGGTCGCCAGCGCGTCGAGCAACTCGTCGTCGCTCAACCCGCGCCCTACTCCCTTCTGCCGGTAGTCGTTCACGCGGAACAACAGCGCCAGCAGGACGGTCGCGACGCCGTCGATGTCGATGTCGTCCTCGTCGCCGAGCGCAGCTGCGAACTGCGGCGACAGCGCCGACACATACGACACGATGCCGTCGGCGACCAGTTGTCGCAGCGACGCCTCGGACGGGTCGACAACCGCCGCCTGGAGGTAGAGCACCCGGTACTTGTCCTGGACCCAGGCCCACTCGCCGAGCCACCAATGCACGTTGTCGTAGCCCGCCGCCGTCGGACCGATCGGACCGAGGCGGCGGATCACGCGGAGCAGATCGGCCGCCGCGCCGCGAAGCAACTCGACGACGATCTGCTCCTTGCTCTCGAAGTACTGGTAGAGCGCGGCCCGCGAGACGCCGGCCGCATCGACGATGTCTTCGACGCTCGTCGCGTGGAACCCGCTGACCTCGAAGGTCGAGCGAGCGGCGTCGATGATCGCCTGACGGGTGCGGGCACCCTTTTCCCCCACGACGGGGCTGTGCGGGCCGTAGCTGGTTCGCCGGACGTAGTTCACGGTGATCGAAGCAGGCTACCGAAGCAATTGCCAGGTCGTTCTGACAGGAACGTACCGACGAGGCAGAGCGCGCGCGGCATCGCGATCATCGACACGACGCGATCACCTTCGCGTATCGATCGAGGAGCGGCAGGATCTCGTCGCTCGGAGCCGTGGGGATGTCGAGAACGATCTGATCGACGGCCAGCTCGTGAAAGCGGTCGAGCTGGAGTGCAAGCCTGTCGTCGTCGACCACGTCCTGCATCGGCCAGACGATAGGACCCTCCGCGGGGCGACCGGCATCCTCCCAACGTCGGCGGAGTTCGCCGAGCTTGGCCGCGAGCCACGTGCCGCGGCTGCCGCCCGGAAGCCATCCGTCGGCCCACCCGACGATTGCGTCGAACGCGCGCTCCCCCGCTTGCGCGCCGAGAAGCACGGGCACGGTCGGCTGGTGCGGCTTGGGCCATGCCCAACTCCGTTCAAGGTTGGCGTGCGCGCCGTGGTACTCGGCCTCGGTCTCGGTCCACAGCGAGCGCATGAGCGCTATGTGCTCACGCACGATGTCCCGGCGGTTCGCGAAGTCCCGTCCGTGGTTCGCGAGCTCCTCGCGATTCCAGCCGAGCCCGACCCCGAGGGTGAAGCGTCCGCCCGAGAGGTGGTCGAGCGTCGCGATCGTCTTCGCCAACGCAATCGGATCGTGCTGCGCAACGAGCGCGACGCCCGTCGCAACGTGAAGCCCGGTCTCGGCCGCGATGAACGCAAGCGCCACGTAGGGGTCGGGGAACTCGGAGTACTCCTCGGGGAGGTTGCCACCCGCAGGCCACGGACTGTCTCGGGAGACCGGGATGTTCGTGTGCTCCCCGACGACAACGCAGTCGAAAGCGCGCTCGTCGGCCACGCGCGCGAGTTCCAAGAGGGACATCGCCGCACGACTTTCCCGATAGAGGAGACCGACGCTCGGAAAGTCGCTTCGGTGCGTCATGACCGACGCCGCGGGTTTCGCATCCCCATCATCTGACACTATTGTACCGTTCGGTCGGGCGGCAAGGACCAGCTCGAGCCGGGAGAGGGGGGCGTCGAAGTGGTGCCGGATCCGAGTGCAGATTCGTTGCGGTCCAAGGTGGTCATCATCACGGGCGGCGCATCCGGCATGGGGCGCGCGAGCGCCCTGCGCTGCGCGGCCCTCGGATGCATCGGTCGTCGTCGCCGATCTCGACAAGGACGGTGCCGCCGCGGTCGCGGAGGAGATCGAATCCTCTGGTGGCGCCGCACTTGCGTACGCGGCCGACCTCACCGTCGAGGACGACGTCAACGGACTCGTCGACGCGGCCGTCGCGCGCTTCGGGACGGTGCACGCGCTGCACAACAACGCGTACGCCGTCCATCCCGAGGCCGCGAACGACCTCCTCGGCACGAGCCTGGAAGCCTGGGACTGGACAATGCGCACGTGCCTCACGAGCCAGTTCCTGTGCTGCCGTGCCGTCCTGCCGCACATGCTCGAGCACGGCAACGGCTCGATCATCAACGTCTCGTCCGGTAACGGGTTCGCGGGGAGTACCGGTTCCGCGGCCTACGGCGCGGCCAAGGCCGGCACCGTCGCGCTCACCAAGTACATCGCCACGCAGTACGGCAAGCGCGGGATCCGATGTAACACGATCGTGCCGGGCTGGACCATTGCGACAGGCTGGACGGGGGACGGCGACTACAACGATGCGCAGCGCACCTTGTTCGACCGAGCCCTGGCCGACGTTTGCATGCCGCGGCTCGCAGTTCCCGACGACATCGCGCCAGTCGTCGCGTTCCTCGCGTCCGACGACGCGCGATACGTGCAGGCCGCGACGATCGACGTCAACGGGGGCTTGCTCGCGCACATGCCCGGTATCGCGGGCCGACCGAACCGTCTCGCTCCCGACGCCGGCTGAGGAAGGCATCGAAACCGTGGCCAGCGAGCAGGCGCAAGCGGTGCACCGGTTGCTGCGCGAGCAGCGCGCCTCGACAGGCGGATCGGTTCCGTCGCGCTCCGAGCAGCTTGCGTTCGCAGAGCGGATCGGCGACAACACGACCGAGCCCCCTCGGGTGAGCTACGACGAGGTCGACGCGGGCGGCGTGCCCGCGCAGTGGGTCACGCCCGAAAACGCCGATGAACGGCGCGTGCTCGTCTACTTCCACGGCGGCGGCTACTGCTTCTGCTCGATGCACTCGCACCGCAAGCTCGTCGGGCATCTCGCCCGTGCCGCGGGCTGCCGTGCGCTCAACGTCGATTACCGGTTGGCGCCCGAGCACCCGCATCCCGCCGCGCTCGCCGACGCGCTCACCGCCTACCGCTGGCTGCTCGCGAACGGCACCGCCGCGTGCGACGTCGTCGTCGCCGGCGACTCGGCCGGCGGCGGGCTCGCACTCGCGCTGCTCACAAAGGCGCGCGACGAAGGCGTGCCGCTTCCGGCGGCCGGCGTGCTCTGCTCCCCTTGGGTCGACCTCGCCATGGCCGCAGACAGCGTCACGACGCGTGCCGATGTCGACGTGCGCCAGGAACCCGCCGGCACGAGGTGGTGCGCGCACCTGTTCCTCGCGGGCCAGGACACGCGGGACCCTTACGCCTCGCCGCTCTACGCAGACCTCGCCGGACTCCCGCCGCTGTACGTCCAGGCGGGCGACTGGGACATCCTCGTCGACGACGCGCATCGCCTCGCAGATCGCGCCCGGCGCGTCGGCGTCGACATCCGCCTCGACGTGTTTCCCGAGATGCTGCACGCGCACCAGATCTGGGCGGGCAACATGCCCGAAGCGGACGACGCCGTCGCTCGCATCGGCGACTACGTGAGGCAACACCTCTCCCTCGCGCCCGGAGCAGCTTCGTGAGTCGGGGCCCGATGTTCCCGGGCGTCGGTGTGCTCTACCGCGCGACGGACGAGATGGATTTCCTCGACCTCGCGCGCGCCGCCGACGAGCGAGGTTTCACGTCGCTCGTGTTGGGCGAGCACACGCACATTCCCGTCGCCTCGGATCCGGCGAACTTCCCCGGTGCAGGCGACGACATCCCGCGCACGTACGCGCGCCTGCTCGACCCGTACATCGCGCTGTCATTCGTCGCCGCGCAGACGTCGCTCAAGATCGCCACGTGCACCTCCCTGCCCGCACAGCACGACCCGATCGCGCTGGCCAAGGCGCTCGCGACGCTCGATTCCTTGTCGGGCGGCCGCGTCACCCTCGGTGTCGGGTACGGCTGGAATCCCGCCGAGCTCGTCAACCACGGGCACGAGTGGAAGCACCGGCGGACCATCGTCCGCGAACACGTCGAGCTGATGCGCGCACTGTGGACCGAGGACGAGGCGGAGTACCACGGCGAGTTCGCGAACCTCGAGCGCGCCTGGTGCTGGCCGAAGCCGGCGCAGCGTTCGATCCCCGTGCTGCTCGGCGCGGCGGGACGCGAGCGCGCACTCGACGCCATCGTGCAGTGGGCCGACGGATGGATGCCGGGCGGTTCGATCAGCTGGATCGGCGACCGGCTTGCCGAGCTGCGACGGCGTTGGAGTGAAGCCGGCCGACCCGAGTCGGGACCGACCGTCTGGGTCGTCCAGGACGTTGTGGACGCCGACCGGCTCGGTCCCCGCCTCGAGCGTCTCGCCGCGCTCGACGTCGAAGAAGTCGTGGTCGCGTTCGACACCGTCGATCGCGACGAGATCCTGCCGGTGCTGGATCGCTACGAGAACGTGCTTGCAGCGAACTCCGGGTGACCGGGAGGAAGGAAGGACAGCTGATGACCGAGGACTTCATCGTTTCCGCCGACGGGCACTACGTCGAGCCGACCGACCTGTTCACCACGCGTCTGCCGAAACACCTGCGCGAGCTCGCAGTGTGGGAGGAGGACTTCGAGGCCGAGGCGCTCGGCGGCAAGGAGTACCCGTATTTCCGCAAGCTGCACACGCCCGGCTTCGAAGGCTGGACGTATATGCGGTACCGCCATCACGACGGCACGCCGCAGACCGGCGACCCGGCACGGATCGTCGACGACCTCGACCACGAGGGCATCCACGCGACGTTGCTGCATCCGAACCACGCGCTGTTCGGTCTCTACACGCACGACCACCACGAGCTTTCGATTGCCCACGCGCGGGTCTACAACGACTTCGTCACAGAGGCGTTCGCGCCGTACCGCGACCGCGTGTTCACGACTGCCCCGATCCCGTTGAGCGATCTCGACGACGCCGTCGCGGAGATCGAGCGCGTCGCCGCGCTCGGTGCCCGGGCGATCATCCTGCCCGCGATCTCACCGATCCCCTACACCTCGCGGGAACTCGACCGGGTCTGGGCGGCGGCGCAGGCCAACGGCACTCTGGTCGCGTTCCACGTCGCGACCGGCGGTGTGAAGGTGAGCCAGCAGGCGGCACCGACGCTCCAAGGAATGATCGCGACCGCGCACACGCAAAACGCGCCGGAGTTGAACGACGAGATGATCGTCGACCGATTCATGGCCCACTCGGTGATGGCGCCGATGGTTCCCCAGCGAATCGTCGTGTCGCTCGTCGGCAGCGGTGTGCTCGACCGGTTCCCCGAGCTTCACTTCCTGCTGGTCGAGTTCAACGCGCACTGGCTCGTCTCGACGATGGCGGCGATGGACAAGGCCTGGACGCTCGGCGAAGGACAGTTCCACGACTGGTGGGCCGGCGTCTGGGACGACGACCGCGCAGCCGGCGACCAGCCAGGCATGGCGCAGATCTTCCGCCTCAACGAGCGGTGGCCGTACCCGCTGACGCCCGGCGAGTACGTGCAACGCCAGATCCACGTGTCCTTCCAGGAAGACCCGGTGGCGATCGCGTGCCGGAACGTCACCGGCGTGTCGACGCTCGTCTGGGGCGCCGACTACCCGCACGCGGAAGGAACGTTTCTCCACACCCGTGACGCCATCGCCTACCAATTCCGCGACGTCGAATCAGCAGACCGCGCCGCGATCGTCGGCGGCACGCTCGGCGGACTGCTCGGGGTCACCGCTCCGAGCCCGGTATGAGGCAAACACCGCCCTCCGCACGCTGCGCCGTCACCGAAGGAGACCACGTATGCCCATGACCGGTACGAGCGACGTGTACTGGGACCCGTACGACGTCGACATCGACGCCGACCCGTATCCCGTCTACCGAAAGCTGCGCGAAGAATCGCCGCTCTACTACAACGAGCGTTACGACTTCTACGCGGTCAGCCGCGCCGACGACGTCGAGCGGATCCTGAACGACCACGACACGTTCAGCTCCGCACGCGGCGCGTTCCTCGACTTCATCCGCGCCGACATCACGATGCCGCCGGGCATGTTCATCTTCGAGGACCCGCCGTCGCACACACGGCACCGCAAGGTGCTCTCCCGCGTGTTCACACCGCGGCGAATGGCGGAGCTGGAACCGCAAGTACGCGCCTACTGCGCTCGCAGCCTCGACCCCTTCGTCGGCGCCGGAGGGTTCGACTTCGTCGCCGACCTCGGCGAGCAGGTACCGATGCGGACGATCAGCATGCTGCTCGGCATCCCCGAATCGGACCAGGAAAAGTCCGTGACGTATCGACCGGATCGATGCGAACCAAGCCGGGCGAACCGATGGAGATCAAACAGGTCGGTAGTCCGGAGATGTACGCCGACTACATCGACTGGCGCGCAGAGCATCCTTCGGACGACCTCATGACCGCGTTGCTCAACGCGGAGTTCGAAGACGAGACGGGCACGGTTCGCCGCCTCACGCGCGACGAGATCCTCATCTACTGCACGCTCATCGCCAGCGCCGGGAACGAGACGGCCGGCCGCCTCATCGGCTGGACCGGCAAGGTGCTCGCCGACCATCCCGACCAGCGGCGCCAGCTCGCCGCCGATCCGTCACTGATACCCAATGCCGTCGAGGAGATCCTGCGGTTCGAGCCGCCGGGGCACAACTTCGCCCGCTGGGTCACCGAAGACGTCGAGCTACACGGCAGGACTGTCCCGAAGGGCAGCGTAATCGTCGTGCTCCTCGCCGCGGCCAACCGCGACGAACGGCGCTTCGTCGACGGTGACCGCTTCGACATCCATCGAACGATTGAGAAGCACATCACGTTCGGCTACGGCATCCACTACTGCCTCGGCGCCGCGCTCGCCCGTCTCGAAGGCAAGGTCGTCCTCGACGAGCTCCTGAAACGCGTTCCCGACTGGGAGATCGACGTCGACAACGCCCGCTTGACGTCAGCGTCGGTCGTACGCGGCTGGGAAACCCTTCCCGCGATCATCCCGTGAACACACACTGCTGAAGGAGAAGACACGATGGGACTGTTCGACGCGTTCCGGTACGACGGCAAGCGCGTGCTCGTGGTCGGCGGTGCGACCGGCATGGGTGCCGCCGCGGCCGAGGTCGCGCTCGATGCCGGGGCCGAGGTCGTGGTGATGGACCGCGCGCCAGTGACGTTGGCCGGCGTGCAGTCGATCGAGCTCGACCTCTCGAAGCGGGAGTCGATCGACCACGCGCTCGCGGCGTGCACGGGGCCGTTCCACGCCGTCTTCTCGTGCGCGGGCGTCGACGAGGGGACGCCGGGCATCGAGCGGATCAACTTCGTCGGACACCGCTATCTGCTCGAACAGCTGCTCGTCGCGGATCGGCTCCCGCGCGGAAGCGCGATCTGCTTCATCTCGTCGACCGCGGGCATGGGATGGGAACGCAACTTCGAGCTGCTGTCGGAGCTGCTCGACATCCACGACTACGACGCCGCCGCGCAGTGGATGATCGACAACGGTCAAGCGAGCTACATGGGTACCAAGCAGGCGATGTGCGCGTTCGTCGCGCGCGAGGCGATGCCGCTGCTCAAGCGCGGTATCCGCATCAACGCGATCTGCCCCGGCCCGACCGACACCCCGCTCGCGCGGGCCAACGCGGACATGTGGCTCGGCATGGGCTCCGACTACCGCGCCGAGGTCGGCGTAGAGCCCGCGCAACCGGTCGAGCAGGCATACGGGCTCTTGTACCTGTGCAGCGACGCCGCGTCCTCGACCACCGGAATCACGCTCGTATCCGACAGCGGCTGGGCGAGCGCCGGGCTGACTGGTGCCTTCCCCCCGGCCGAACTCATGGCCAGGCTGCTCTTCGGACGCATCTCTCTGGAAGAGTTCGTGGAGCAGCTGAGCGCGCTCCTACCTCCGGCCGACCCCGAATAGCGCCCCGGGGGACTCGGCCGGGCGAGCGTCGTCGTCAATCCGGGCGCGGGCCCGCGACGACCCCGTCGGCGAACAGCGCTTCGATCTCGTCGCCGCCGTAGCCAAGCTCGTTCAGGATCTCGACGGTGCTCTCACCTTCGGACGGAGCGGCGCGCCGGATCTGCGGCAGCTCGTCGTCGAACTGCACTGGGGCGGCGGCGAGCCGCAGCGTCGCGTGCGTCGGGTGCGCCATCGCGTACCCGTTGTCGACGACCGCCTGATCGGCCAGGACCTCGGGCGGCGACGCGAAGAACGAGAAGATGCATCCCTCCGCGCGCAGGCGCGGTTCGAGCGCGGAGCGGGTAGTGCTCGCGATCTGCGCGGAGAACATCGGGACGAATTCCGGCCAGTGCGGCCGGCGCGACTCCGAGGTCGGATACCGATCGATGAGATCCGGGAGGTCGAGTGCGCGACAGGTCGGCGCCCAGTACCGCTCCTCGTCGAGCATGCTCAGCATGAGCCAGCGCGAATCCCGGGTGCGGTGAACGCCGACGAGGGGCGACATCGTCCCCGCGCCGAGATCGGCACGCGGCATCTCGTGACCGGTGATGGAGCTGTACGCCATGTCGGGCCCGAGCGTCCACATCGCGGAGTTCAGCAGGGACGTGTCGACCACGCATCCCTTCCCCGTTCGCAACGCCTGCACCAGACCGGCACAGACTCCCCCGGCGAGGAACATCCCCGACGGGACGTCTCCCAACGCCGGCCGCTGAGCCACGAGCTTCTCTGCGCCGGGATCCGTCAACATGTGGCCCATTCCGCCGCGCGACCAGAACGACACAGAGTCGAAACCGCCGGCCTCGGCGTCCGCACCCCGTTGTCCCTGGCCGTGACCCTTGGCGAACACGAGCCTCGGGTTCAGAGCGAAGAGGTCGTCGGGCTCGGTGCGAAGCTTGCGGCGCACGCGCGGGAGCTGGTTCGTGATGTACACGTCGGCCCACTGCACCAGGCGCTCGAACACCGACCGTCCGGCGGGCATCGTGACGTCGAGCACGATCCCTCGCTTGTTCCGATTCGCCATCTCGAAGAGGTAGTCGACGCCGTCCGCGGAGGGCGACAACCCATTGCGGATGACGGAACGCATCGGATCGCCGTCGGGACGTTCGATCTTGATCACGTCGGCACCCCAGTCACCGAGCGCGGCGGCACCGGACGGTACGAAGCCGTGCTCGGAGAAATCGAGGACCTTGATGTCGGCAAGCGGAAGAGTCACGCACCGTCCTTCTGAGTTCGGGGTGGGAGTTTCGCCGGTCTCAAGGCGTGACCCGGACCGGTACGTGGGAGTAGCCGGCGACGTTGGCCATGTGGACACGGCGAAGACCCGCTTCGTCGACCTCGAACCTCCGCCAATGCCGGGCGAACTCTTCGATGGCGATGCGGCTCTCCACGCGCGCGAGCGCCGCGCCGAGGCAGCTGTGTACACCGTGTCCGAACCCGATGGCCACATTGGGCGGCCGGCGGACGTCGAAGTCGTCGGGCCGCTCGAACGCACGCGGGTCGCGGGTCGCCGCGCCGGTGAGCAACAGGACGGGGAAGCCCGCTGGGATCGTGCCGCCGTCGAACTCGCGGTCCTTGACCGAGTATCGGCCCTGGTACTGCGACGGCGGCACGAAGCGGAGCACCTCTTCGACGGCGCGTGGAATGCTGGCGGGATCGTCGAGGACGATCTGCCACTGGTCGGGATTGCGGGCGAACAGCACGACCGCGCTGCCGACCAACTTCGTGACGGTCTCGGCTCCGGCCCCACCCAGCAACGTCGCGAATCCCGCGATCTCGACGTCGTCGAGGCCGGTCTCGATCCCGTCGCCGCGGTCGACGGTCACCTGGGTCAGGCGCGAGATCATGTCGTCGCCGGGGTGGGTTCGCTTATGCCCGGTCAGCTCGTAAAAGTAGGCGCCGTTCTCGGCCATCGCCTGTTGACCCTCGGGCGTCTGCTCGAACTGACCCGCCTCGCGGTGCAAGCTGAGGTCGATCCGCTCGCGGATCCTCCGTCGCTCGCCTTCGGGCACGCCGAGCATGCGAGAGATGATCTCGATCGGGAAATGCGCGGCGAAGTCGGCGACGGCGTCGAAGTCGGACGCGCCTGCGAGGGGGTCCAGGAATCCCCGGATGACCTCGCGGATCATCGGCTCGAGCGCTTCGACCGCCCGCGGCGTGAACACGCGGCTCACCAATGCTCGGAGACGATCGTGCTCGGGCGGGTCCATCATGATGATGAGGTGGAACTCGCGGATCAGCTCCGGGTCCATCGCCAACGACGACAGGTCGATCCCGTGCGCACTGGAGAACGTCTCCCAATCGCGGTGCGCGGCAAGCACGTCGGCAAAGCGTGACACCGCGTAGAAGCCGTAGCGCTCACTGAAGTACACGGGCGCTTCGTCGCGCAGGCGCCGGTAGACGTCGGTCGGGTCGTCGAAGAACTCGTCCGAGAAGGGGTCAAACTCGACTGGCGTCATCGAACCGCTCCCCTGGTACCGGTCCCGACCACGACGTTGACGACGGCCGTCGCGCCGGAAAGGGCCTCGATGTCCCCGGTCCTCATGCGACCATCGGCGGGGCATTTCGAGAATCAGCGTCGTCGAACACGGGCCATATTGTACTGACCGGTACAACACAAACGTCGGCCAGAGGGAGACAATCCCAAGCCTGCCAAGTGAGCGCCACGAACAATCCGTGGCCATGTTGGTGGCCTGCCTCACGGCAGACACGGGACTCTTCCTGGATTGGGTCTCACAAGCAGTGTTCAAACGAACGGTGTGTATGTGTGTGGAAAACGTCCGTGCGCGAATGAGGCGCTGGCGCCTGAGGAAACCGATCACCGTCCCCTTCTTTCTCCGGGGGCCCGCGGCCTTCTCGCGGCCTGGAGGCGGCCTGAGGGCGCGTTTTCCCTGGTCAGAGCACTGCTAGGCCAGTGTCCGGCGAACTGTCGGTCGATGCGCATCGTCGACTCAGCTTTCTCGTCGCGTTTCCGGCCACGTGCGCGCTATTCCCGAGTATGACGATCACTCCGGCCGAGCGAGCGCCGCCCACAACGAATCGTCCGCACCACCACGCGTGCGACAAGGCGTCGTAGTGGCTCGAGGCGGACGAATACGAACGTGAGCGAACAAGCGCGGCGCTCACGTGCCCGTAAGTAGATTGCCCAACGCGAGAAACTGCAGGTCAGCCCTCAGCCCTCGTAGCTCAGGGGATAGAGCATCGGTTTCCTAAGCCGACTCGACACCCTTCGCCGAGGTACGCAGATGTTCGCATTCGCCCGCCGGTTCCGGTGACAGGTTCGCCGGCGTCTGCTGAACCCCGAAGTCGTCCGGTCCAGTGGCCGTGACTTTGGCCGTCACACTCCCACCAGAGGTGTCGGCCGCGCGCCGCAGCCGGGCGAACCACCGATCGTCGACCGGGCGGCAGTCGTCGACTCGCAATCCGGCGCCGGTTGCGATGTCGGCGATCTCGTCGCAGCCCACCCAGCACCAAGGGAACGTCCCCACCATGCCGGTCGCGACTTCCAACTCGACACGACCGAACTCGACGCGGGCTCCCGGCGGCTCGAGCTCGACGAAGACGCAGCCGTCCGGCGTCATGAGGTCGCGGATACGAACGAGGAGGCGGTTGGGATCGCCGCCGATCCCGATGTTGCCGTCGAAGAGCAGTACCGACGCCCAGGTTCCCTCGCGAGGCAACGGATCGAAGACCGACCGCTGCACGATTCGGCGACCACGCGACCGTGCACGCGCGATCGCCGTCGGCGCGGCGTCGATACCCAAGACGCTGACGCCTTGGTAGCGCAAGGCTTCGACCAACCGGCCCGGCCCGCAGCCGACGTCGAGCACCGGGCCCTCGATCTCACTGAGGATCGCGTACTCGCTGCTGGTCGCCGGTCCGCCCCAACGTTCGAGGTCGAGCAACAGTGTGCGCGCCGCGGTAGAGGCGACCGGACGCGCGGTGTCCGTCTGCATCGGTTGACGCTAACGACCCCGCCCAGCCAATAACGCCTCGCGCTCCTTACAGCTTTCGAAACAAATGCGAGGGATGTCGATCAGCCGGATGCCGCGGCGCGGCAGGGGCGCTCGCGCGAACTCGCGCATCCCGTCCTCGAACCCGATACCCGCTCGGAATCCAATTCGTTCTTCCGCAAGTCGCGGTGACGCGAACACGTGCCGGACGTCGCCCAGTCGGTAGCCGCCCACCACTTCTGGTCTCAACGCACCCTCCGCGATCGTGTCGGCGATCGCGGTCGCCATGTCGAGAATCGTGTGCGGTTCGCCGCTCGCGACGTTGACCGCACCGTCGTACGGCTCGGGACTGTCAACGCGCACTGGTTCGCCCGCGCGACGTCACTGACATGCACGAAGTCGCGCCGTTGCTCGCCATCTTCGAAGACGCGGGCGCCTCACCGTGCTCGATCGCGCTGCGGAAGATGCTCGCGACTCCCGCGTACGGCGTGTCGCGGGGCATCCGCGGTCCGTAGACGTTGTGATAGCGCAGCGCGGTGACGGTCACGCCGCGGTGCTCCCGGGCATAACGCGTGAGCCAGATGCTCCTGGTGCAACTTCGTCGCCGCATACACGTTGCGCGGGTCGAGTACCGCCGATTCGGGTACCGGCACGGACACCAGCGGCGCCGCTGCAACATGGGCAACGAGGCTCGAAGTCACCTGTCCGCGAGGCGCTCCGCCGTGCGAGGCGCCGCCGCGACCACGCCGTGCGCGGCGCATTCGTACCGGCCCTCGCCGTAGACCACCATGCTGCTCGCGAGCGCGATCCGTCCGTGAAACGCGCCCGATGCAACGCCTGTAGGAGCGCCGCGGTCCCGGCGTCGTTGTGATGTACGTAGTCGACGACGTCGTCGAACTCGACGCCGAGACCGACCATTGCGGCCTGGTGCGCTACCGCGTCGACACCGGCCACGGCGCCGCGATCGTCTCGGCATCCGTGACGTCGCCCCAGACGTACTCCGCCCCGCGTTGAACAACTCAGGCATCCCGCCATGGGCGGCTGGAAGCAGTGCGTCGAGCACGATCACGTCGTGCCCGTCGGTCGACGAGCGCGTCGACGACGTGCGAGCCGATGAACCCGGCACCCCCCGTCACGAGCACCCGCATCAGGCCCGCTCACTCGAGGCAGCCGCACGGTGAAGACGGGCGCCGCCATTCTCGTTGCAGACCGCGACTCGCCGTCGTGCGCCTCGACGAAGCCCTTGGCGATCGCGAGACCGAGCCCGGCTCCTCCACCGGGCGTACGGGCGCGGTCACGCTGGAACGCGACGTCGAAGACGCGGGGAAGATCCTCGTCGGGCACACCGCCACCCGTGTCCTGCACCACGACATAGGCCATCTCCGGCACGTCGTGGTCGACGCCCGCTTCCACGACGACGCTGCCGTCGCTCGGCGTGAAACGAATGGCGTTGTCGATGAGATTGCGCAGGGCGCGCAGCACTTCGGGCGTTGACACCTCGAGATCGGGTGGTGGCCCTACGACGCGGCCTTCGAGCTTCACGCCTTTGGCGCGCGCCACCGGTGCCGAGCCCGCGAGCACGTCGGAGACCAGATCGCCGAGGAGACCCGCTCGAACTGCAGACGCAATGCCCCGGCCTGCACCCGGCTCAACTCGAACAGGTCGTTGACCAGGATCGAAAGCCGGTCGACCTCCTCGCGCATGGTCCGCAGGTAGCGCTCGACGGTTGCGGGATCGTCGACGACGCCATCGTCGAGGGCTTCCACGATCGCGCGCATCCCCGCGAGCGGCGTACGCAGATCGTGCGACACCCAGGCGACGAGCTCTCGACGCGATGACTTCGAGCGCCCCCTGTGCGACGGCTTTCGGTCAGCCGGGCTTGGGTCACCGCGAGCTCGGCCGCCAGGTCGAGCGAGCTCGGCCGGCGCGTTGCGGCGAACGGCCCGTCGAGTGGGTCGGCGCCGTCCTCGCCGATGCGACGGGCCGATTCGACGAGGGCGCGGCTTGCGTTTCCGATCCGCGCGCCGAGCACCAGCGCGAGCACGATGGCGACCGCGCCCGCCGCGATGAGAACAACGACGAGCGCCTTCAAGTCGTGCTGCGAGATGAACATCGCGCGGGACGCGGCCAGCGCGCCGACGATGACGGCGACGACAGTGCTGACGGTCAACGCGACCAGCTGGGCCGCGATCGACCGGCGGCGCAGCACCCGCAACACAACCGCACCGACCGACGAAGCCGACGAGCGTGACGCCGCCCGCAATCAACGCCAGCTCGACGATGTCGGACGCGCTCACGGTTCCCACCGGTAGCCGACGCTCCACACCGTCACGAGGTGGCGGGCTCGCTCGGATCGTCTTCGATCTTCTCCCGAATGCGGCGCACGTGCACGGTGACCGTGGACGTGTCGCCGTACGTGTATCCCCAAACATGTTCGAGGAGCTCTTCGCGGCGACAGGCGCGGCGTGGGCGCGACGCGAGGTAGACGAGCAGGTCGAACTCGCGTGCCGTCAACGTCAACGGTGTCGCCGCGCGTCACCTGCGCGAGCGACGACGTCGATGTCGAGGTCGCCGGCTTCGATCTCGCCGGCGACTTCGGTCAACGCCGTGACCGGCGCCGCCGGCCCGCCGCAAGACGGCCTTCACGCGGGCGGTGAGTTCGCGGGGCGAGAACGGCTTCGCGACGTAGTCGTCGGCGCCGAGCTCGAGCCCGACGACGCGGTCGTCTTCGTCGCCGCGCGCGGTCAACATGATCACCGGCACCGGGCCCTGCGCCCGCAATCGGCGACAGACCTCGAGCCCGTCGATCTGCGGAAGCATCAGATCAAGCACGACGAGGTCGGGCCAGCGTTGGGCCGCCTTCGCAGCGCGTCTTCGCCCGCACCAACCGATTCGACGTCGAGGCCCGCGTTCGAGATAACGAACGACGACCTCGCGCACCGTCGGGTCGTCCTCGACCACGAGGACATCACGCGGGTGCGCTCACCACTGCGACCATATCGTCACCGCCACGATCAAGGTGCAGGCAACTTGCACTGCCAGCCACCGGCGTCTCATTCCTTGCGACGCGCGGCCGGCCCAGCCCGCGCGCCAACGCGACCCACGGCACGAATGGCAACCAGATCCGTTCCACCTCGGCCTTCGACATGCCGCTGAGATCCGCGAGCGCGACCACTGCCAGCACACCGCCTACGAGCAGCCACAGGTTCCGATCCCGGAGGCGGCCGAGCCCGACCGCGATCGCCGGGCCGGTCGCAACGGCGAACAGCGCGAGATCGGCAACGAGGAAATACGAGTACGGGCGGTGCTTCGCGACTCCGGCCCAGTATACGCCCCGGGTCGCCGCGAAACCCGAGAACCACGAGAACCCGAGGCCCGCGAACACCGAGAAGACTGGGACCGCGCCGACCGCGGCGACAGCCAGGGCCGCGGCGCCGCCGGGCGACGCAGACCGCGACCGGCACGAGCGCGAGCAGCACCAACCCGTAGGACAGGAATGCGGTCACGCCGAAGCCGAGGCCGCCCGCGAGTGCGAGAGACCGCGCGCGCCGCCCGGGCGACCACTCGCGAGGACGACGCGCGTGATCGCCCACGCCGAGACACCGGCGAAGAACGCGTCGGCCGTCTGCCACCAGATGACGGCCGGCACAACACCACAAACGGAGCGGCGCGCGCGCGACCGGTCGTCGCCCGCGACCTCCCGCGGCGACGAGCACCGCGACACCGCGACCGCGCCGCCCGCGACGACGAGTGCCGCATTCCACCCGCGCGACGTGAGACCGACCTTCTCGAGGAGCCACTCGATCACGACCATGCCCGGCGGGTGGCCCTTCGTGTTCTGCGGATAGCCGTCGATGTTCGCGACGAAGTGCGAGAGGAACGCGGCAGCGAGCCGATCCCCTGGGCGGTCTGCAGGTAGTCGTTGCGGCTCAAGCGCACGGGATCGGTGATGCGCGTCGAGGCCGTCCAGACTGTCGACGAACGCCAGCGCAACCGCCCACACCGCACTGGCCGCAGCCGTCGCCGCCAGCATGGGTCGCCAGCGCAGTTCACGAGCGAGGTCGGGACCGAAGCGGACGACGCCGATCGCGACGACCAGCACTGGAACGAGACGTGCGCTGGGATGGAACCGGAAGCCGCTCCAGAACGGCGGCGCCGCCAGATCGAGGTGGTCCCCGTGCGACACGAGGAT